>JAAZVR010000114.1 GCA_018623305.1 Thiotrichales bacterium
GGTTTTAGACGGTACAAGGCGTCCGAAAGGGAAAATGTTGCCTAATATTTTACTGGCCGAAGGCCATGAATGGGCGGGTGATGCCCACTATTGGCGTGTTTCACGGATTGCAGTGCATGAAAACGTACGTAAACAAGGTCTAGGTACGGAATTAATGAATCATGTGATTCAAGAAGGCCTCAAACAAGGCCTACAAATCGGCGTTTCTTTTGCTGATGACGTTAATGTGCGTTCTTTTTGGCAGAGTTTGGGTTTTGAAACAGTCCGTGTAGGCCATAAGCGCGATGCGCGCAGTGGTCTTGTTTCGCGTGTGATGCTGTACAATGCCACGCAAATACAGGAGCCATCATGATTCAACTTTCCAATATCAGCCTGCGTTTGGGCGATTCTGTTTTACTGGACGAAGCCAATGCGACGGTGTTTCCATCGTGGCGCGTGTGCCTGATTGGGCGCAATGGCTCGGGTAAATCGTCATTATTTAAATCCATTATGGGCGAGATTGGTTTGGATGGTGGTGAGATTGGCATTCCAAAAGATTGGCGCGTGGCGCATATGGCACAGGAAGTCGAAGCCTTGGAGCAATCCGCTTTGGATTATGTGTTAGATGGTGATGATGAATTGCGTTCGATTGAGCGGGCGTTGGATGAGGCCTATGCTCAAGCAAATCCCGATGGCGACAAGATTGCTCGATTGCAGGAATCATTGGATTCACGAGATGGCTACGCGGCGCGCTCAAAAGCACAGAAACTGCTCGCCGGTTTGGGGGTAGAAGAAGCGCGTCAATCGAATAAAGTATCTGAGTTTTCAGGCGGTTGGCGAATCCGTTTGAATTTGGCGCGCACCTTGTATCAACCGTCGGATTTATTACTGCTCGATGAGCCGACCAACCACTTGGATATGGAAACGGTGGAATGGTTGCAGGATTGGTTGAAACACTACCCTGGTACGTTGTTATTGATTTCGCATGACCGCGATTTTATTGATGCAGTCAGCGATCATATTCTTCATGTGCATCAGCAGTCGCTGAAAATGTACACCGGTAATTATTCGAGTTTTGAGCGTCAGCGTGCCGAACACATGGCGCAACAACAAGCGATGGCGGAGAAACAAGCGGCGATGCGAGCGCATATGCAGGCCTACGTGGATCGTTTTAAAGCGAAGGCCTCAAAAGCTAAGCAAGCACAGTCGCGCATCAAAGCGATGGAGCGTTTGCCACAGATTGCTTTAGCGCATATCGACAGCCCATTTACTTTCGAAATCCAATCATGGGAAAAGGCATCTTCACCTCTGGTCAGTCTGACTCAGGCGAATTTGGGCTACGGCGAATCGGTGCAGATTGGCTCGGTCGGTGTTTCGCTTCAGCCGGGTCAACGGATAGGTTTGCTGGGTGTGAACGGTGCGGGTAAATCGACGCTGGTGAAATCGTTAATTGGCGAACTTGAGCTGATGTCGGGTGAGCGCACCTGTGGCGAGCATTTGCGCATTGGTTATTTCGCCCAGCATCAGTTGGAATCGTTGCGCTTAGATGAAGACAGCTTCACACAGCTGGCGCGTTCTAAACCTGATTTTTTACCGCAACAAGTGCGCGATTATCTGGGCAGTTTTGGTTTTAAAGGCGATGATGTGTTTAAAATTGTCGGTTCTTTTTCAGGTGGAGAAAAAGCACGTTTAGCTTTGGCGATGATTGCCGTGCAAAACCCCAATGTATTGGTGATGGACGAGCCAACCAACCATTTGGACTTGGAAATGCGTGAGGCCTTGGTCGCCGCTTTGGAAGGGTTCGAAGGTGCGATTGTGATTGTTTCGCACGATAAACATTTGTTAAGTGCCTGTGTGGATGAGTTTTGGTTGATTGATGCAGGCAAAGTAGCTCCATTTAATGGCGATTTGGATGATTATTCAAAATGGTTGCGTGAGCGAAATAAGGCCTTAAATGATAAGACCGAGAAGGTTGTTAAATCGGTTGAGCAGAAGCCCAAAACTCACGTTTCAAGTGCGCCGAAGAAAATGAATCCGATTAAATTGAAACTGCGCATTGAAGAGTTGGAAAATATCATGGAATCAGCGGAAACTCGATTGGAAGAAATCGATGCTTGGTTGAATACGTCCGAGGCCTTTGATTCCGCCAATCATCAGAAAATGCACGACTGGTTGAAAGAAAAAACCACGCTTGAAGCGAAGAAAGCCAACGCTGAAGATGAATGGTTGGAGCTTCAAGACTGAAGGTTTGGTAATATACTCGCCGATATTAATTTTTAGGTTCAAGGTGAACACAATGATTCCAGGAAATGGCAATTACAAAAACATCGTTAAAGATACCAACATCAGTGCGGATGAGGCCTTAAACCGATTCGATTTGAACTTGGATAATTTGTGTTCATGCGGTTTGAATCCTGAAGACGTTGAAATGAAATTGCATGAATTGTCGAAATTATCGGCTTGGTTGCAAGAAGCGATTGAGAAGGGCGAGACGATGGAAGCGTTACAGCCTCGTGCGAATAAATTGGCGAAATTGGCCTTTGATTTGGGCTGTTGCCGTGAAGAAGTGGAACAGTTGCTGACGGTGTATCCAAAGTCTTAATGGTTAAGATTTTTGTATAAGAGAAAGGCCCTTAATCGGGCCTTTTTTTACAGCTGAGTTTCAAGCGTAGCTTGATCTCGAATGCTGGTTTGTATGCGACGAATCGCTCGGTTAATTTCATCATTCGGTTTTAAGCTCAAATCATCGGCGGTTCTATAAAACGCTAAGGCCTCACGATATTGACCATTTGATTCGGCAATGACGCCTAAGTTGTATGCGGCAACAAAACAACGTTTGCCTGTGCTGTCGAACAGTTGAGTGAGCAGGCGTTCAGCTTTTTCCATACGACCTTGTTCAATGTATTCAATTGCATATTCGAGCAATTGCTCTTGCTCTTTTGAGTAATCGATTTCAGGATCATCCAACAAAGTGACGCTTTGATAAATCAGGTTAGGTGAGATTCGGTTCACAAATTGTTGCGAGACATCGTTCATTAGTTCACTGATCACACTGGATTCATCAGGTAAACTGCCATAGTCGCCTTTGCAATGTTGATGCGTTTGTGTGGCTTGATAGGTGCCAGAATGAATGTTGCTGCGATTAATGACATCCGTTAGGCGAATATTGGCGCTAAATTCAGAGTTCATTTCTCGACATAAGACAGTGTATTCGCGAAGCTCTGAACATACTGCACGGTGAATGTCGTCTCTTTTTTTCTCATGTTTATTGCCACGATCGTAGTGGCGGTAGTGTTTGACTTCTTTTCCTTTTGAATCTTTGTAGCAGGTGTATTCAACCGTTTTGTATCGAGATGTAAAAAAGTGAGAATAATGTGTTCGATAAAGTTCCACCGTGCCATGGACAACACCGCGAACGACAGGAGAAAAATCATCCGCCATTTGAACTTGGTTGAAGTCGTAAGGCTTTCTTGGAGAGAGAGGGAGCACAGTAAAAAAAGGTTTTCCTTGAATGCTTTTGTTCGCAATGGCTGATTCTAAGCGATTAGCAAAACCGATATCGTCGTACTCAAAAGCGGCAACTTGTAAGACTTTAGTTTGAGCCGCTTGCTCGATTTCAGCCGGTTTCAGCTTGGTAATATTCACCGAACTAGAACAGCCCGCCAGTGTTAAAACTGAAATGCCGCAGAGACTTACAAATAATCGCTTCATAGAGTTAAACCTTTTATTTAGGGTGTTGGCCTAATATACCTACAAAATGTGCAGGAGATGTAGCTA
>JAAZVR010000115.1 GCA_018623305.1 Thiotrichales bacterium
AATGCAGAGACCAACTTCTCATTACCGACCATAAAGCCAACACGCCAGCCTGGCATATTGTATGACTTAGACAATGTGTAGAATTCAACCGCGATATCACGCGCGCCTTCCACCTCTAGAATTGACGGTGCTTTATAACCATCAAAAGCAATATCCGCATAAGCCAAATCATGCACAACCCAGATATTGTATTTCTTCGCCATCGCAACCACTTTTTCGAAGAACTCGATATCAACGCACTCCGCCGTTGGGTTACCTGGGAAGTTCAAAATCAACATTTTCGGACGCGGTGTTGAACCTTTAATCGCCGCTTTCAATTCTTCAAAGAAATCGGTATCTGGCGTCATTGGCACATGGCGCACATCCGCACCCGCAATCACAAAACCATAAGTATGAATTGGGTACGAAGGGTTCGGTACAAGCACCGTATCACCCGGACCTGTCACCGCCAAAGCCAAGTGAGACAAGCCTTCTTTGGAACCGATAGTTACGATCGCTTCTTTATCGTAATCCAAATCGACATCGTATTTTTCTTTGTACCAATGACAAATTGCTTTACGCAAACGCGGAATACCACGCGAAACAGAATAACGGTGCGTATCACCACGCTGGGCGGCTTCTACCAATTTATCAACAATGTGTGGCGGGGTCGGCTGATCTGGATTACCCATACCAAAGTCAATGATATCCTCACCACGCTGACGGGCTGAGGCCTTCAAATCATTAACGATATTAAAAACATACGGCGGTAGACGTTTGATACGCGGAAACTCGTCCATTCTTGTTCCTTATTGCATGAATTACATTTTATTTAACCGTATAATTCTACCAAATAATGTAAGTTTGGAGCGATAAAGATGAAACTTTCTGAAGAAAGAAACCCCAATATTTACACCATAATTTCGTACACCGAAAATGAAGTCAAAATTAATGACCTAATCGTGAACGATTCTGCCATTGTCACGACTGATAAAGTGCAAACTCCATGGACTCAAAAGTCATTTGCAGAGTTGTCTGAAGACTGCTTAAAGCCCTTACTGGACTTAGATGCGGACGTGTTGATCATCGGGACCGGTAAAACACAAAAATTCCCTACCATTGAGATTCGCAGAACACTGGCTCAACTGGGCTTGAACCCAGAATTTATGGAAAATGGCGCAGCTTTTCGTACCTACAATGTTCTAACGACAGACGAGCGCAAAATTGCCCTCGCCTTTGTGATTGAGTAAAGCTTAAGGCTGACCTAGGTAACGGTAAGGACTGATGGCCTTACCTTTCTTGCGCAATTCAAAATAAAGTTTGGTTTGCGTAGTGCCAGTATCTCCCATCAATGCCAAACGCTGTCCTGCATTGATGTTTTGACCTTCGGTAACAAATATCTTCTGGTTATGTGCATACACCGAGATTAAATCATTTTGGTGTTTCACAATCACCAAATGCCCATAACGCTCAATCCCATCACCCACGTAAACCACTTGTCCACTTTGCACCGCATAAATCGGTGAACCTTCACGGCCGTACACTTCGAAACCTTGAGCTGTACCTTCTTTGATTTTCTTATATTTCAGAGTTCGAGTCGTCGGCCACTGCCACCCAGTCATTGCCGGCAAACTCTTATCACGGGTTTCCACTTTTTTAAGAGGCTGAGAATCCATTTTAGACTGTCGAATTGTCTGAACTCGAGGCGCATTCAAAGGCGCACTGAGTTGTTTTGATTGCGCCGCTCGGGATGGCTTTTTAACCAACTGAACTTCTTTTTCCGCATAGTTCTTTACCGACACATCTGAATATAATCGCAGCTTCTGATTAGGGTAAAGAATATACGGATCTTCTAAATTATTTAATTTAGCCAAATCCAAATAGTTCATGCCGCACGCGCCTGCAATCGAACTCAATGAATCACTCGGCATAACAGTGTAGTAATCCGCCTTACAGTCGATGACTTTGACACTGCTCATTTTAACTGTACGCGGCTTATTACACCCCGCGAGCAACAGGAAAGCTAAAAATAAACTAAATAAACGCATAAATCACAACCAATAAAACCAACAACCAACCCAACATATCCGCATAACGCTTCAATGCAGGTTCAAACTTAGGCCCTGCAATTTTTACAATTGCCGCAACCATGAAAAATCGAGCACCTCGCCCAACCAATGAAACTAAAATAAACGGCAACAAGGCCACGCCCATTGCACCTGATGCAATGGTAAACAATTTATAGGGCACAGGTGAAAAACCTGCAATCAATAAAGCCCACAATCCCCATTCAGCAAACCAAGCCTCAACCATGGCTAGTTTATCTGCGTAGCCATATTCTTGTACATAAGGTATTACAGCATCCATCGCATAAAGGCCTATGAAATACCCAAGAACACCCCCTAAGACAGAAGCAATGGTCGTCAACAAAGCCAATCGCCAGGCTTTATCGGGGCTGGCCAATACCATCGGAGCTAACATAACATCAGGCGGAATCACAAAAAAAGAGGATTCAGCAAAACTCACCCCAAACAGCCAGCGCTCTGCGTATTTGTGTTTAGCCCAACCCAATGCCAGGTCGTACAATTTAGAAAAAATCTTCATGTTTTCACCAATGGAACAAACGAAACGTTTGCTAATTCTGATATATCGAATCCGTCTTCCGTGCGAATCACTTTCATCAACAGTTGTTCTGTCTCGCCGACTGGAATTAATAAGCAACCACCGATATTCATTTGCTCACAAAGCTCTTGTGGAATCTCCCGCGCCGCTGCCGTCACGATAATGCCATCAAAGCCCGCCTGTTCTGGCCAGCCTTGGTGACCATCTCCTATTTTGTATGAAATATTTCGATACTCAAGATGCGTCAAGCGCTCTTTCGCAGTGCGTTGCAAACGCTCGATACGTTCAATGGTATAAACCTCTTCACACAGCAAGCCCAAGATTGATGTTTGATACCCAGAACCTGTCCCCAATTCCAAGACTTTTTTCATTGAACATGAGCGCAAGAGTTCACTGCTCATTCGAGCAACGACTTGAGGCTGAGAAATTGTTTGCCCTTCACCTATGGGCAACGCGGTGTTCTCATACGCACTTGCAGATAAGGCCTCTTCCATGAAAAAGTGTCGCGGAATTATTCTCATAGCCTGTAAAACTCGAGAATCCATCGCTGGATGTTCTGCAATCGCGTTAACCATTCGATCTCGAGAACGCTGCGAGGTTAGTCCTCGACCTCGTAACGCTTCAAAGGCTGAGTTTGGATATTTAATCATTCAACCACTCAGTGACTTTTGTTAAACCCTTATGGTCGGTCAGGTCAATTTGTAAAGGCGTCAAGGTCGCATAACCCTGTTCTATGGCATGAAAGTCAGTGCCTTCGCCTTCATCGGCAGCTTCACCTGCAGGCCCAATCCAATAGATTGTTTTCCCACGTGGATCGGTTGTTTTAACGACGGTTTCAGCCTTATGCCTTTGGCCTAAGCGAACCGTTTTTAAACCCTTAACCTCAGTCAGAGGAATATCAGGCACATTCAAATTAAGAATTGTCGAAAACGCCAATGGTGTTTGATCGATGCGATCCACCAAATCACTTGCTAGTTTTGCCGCTGTTTCAAAATTCTGATCACCGACCAAAGAGACTGCCAGAGTTGTTTTTCCTAAAAATCGACCTTCAGTCGCGGCGGCAACCGTGCCTGAATAGAGCGTGTCATCGCCCATGTTAGCACCATGATTGATGCCTGAGACCACCATATCTGGCTCAAAATCCTCTAAAAGCCC
>JAAZVR010000116.1 GCA_018623305.1 Thiotrichales bacterium
CATTCGCCAACACTTCTTTGAAGTGGCGGACGATATGGAACGTATTGATGCCGTTCAACGCTTACTGATGGCGCACAAAGCCAGTTCGGCTGTGGTGTTTTGTAATACCAAGAAAGACGTGCAAATGTTGGCTCAGGCTTTGAAGAAAGCCAATTTTGATGTCGGTGCTTTGCATGGTGATTTGGAGCAACGCGAGCGAGACCAAATGCTGACTCAATTCACCCATCAAAGTTTGACGGTGTTGGTTGCAACCGATGTGGCTGCACGCGGGTTGGATATTGATTCGGTGGAAATGGTGATTAACTATCACTTAGCGCATGACCCTGAAGTGCACGTACATCGTATTGGTCGAACAGGACGTGCAGGCAAATCAGGCTTGGCGTTTTCACTGTTCACACCCAAACAAGATTACAAAATGGCTCAACTCAGCGAATATTTGGGCAGCCGTATTCAAGCGGAGAAACTTCCCGATGCGTCGGTTTTAAAACGCGCAGTGAACAAAGCGCCTATGGGCACATTAATCATTGATGCAGGTAAGAAAAACAAATTACGTCCCGGCGATATTTTGGGCGCTTTGACGGCGGAAAAAACCATCGAAGGCCATGATGTCGGCAAAATCAAAGTCACCGCGGTGCGTTCGTATGTCTCAGTGAAAAAGTCATTGACGAAAAAGGCACTTCAACTGCTGACCGAGAACAAAGTCAAAGGCAAAAAACTCCGCGCCCGAATCCTTTAAAATAACAACAAAAAGTTACAAAGGATTTAACTATGCCAGAATTGAGTCGTTTTTACGGAATCATCATCCGTATGTTTAGTATTGATCGAGAGCACCCACCTAAACACATTCACATTAAATACGGCGACCACATCGCGATTATGGAACTTGAAAACCTCAACATCACAGAAGGCTCTTTACCCAAGAGGGCTAGAATTTTAGCCAGAGAATGGGCAGAATTACATCAAGAAGAATTGATTGAAATGTGGGATACACAGCAATTTCACAAAATTGCACCATTGGAATAAACATGAAATTAATCGAGTTTACACATCAAGGCTATATCTTTAATCTGAGTTTTTCAGATGGACGTTGCTTTGAAGTCGATTTAAGTGAACTCATTCAACAACACGTATCCGAGAACCAATTATCCACTGCTCAGATTGACCCTGATTGGGGATGTTTAGAATTTAACCAAGGCAATATTGATATTGAACCTTCAACTTTATATAACTATTGCTTACACAAAAACAGGTGAACCTATGAAAATTAAACTGTTTGCACTCGCGGTCTTATTGTCTGCAAGCTCATTCGCTCAGGCGGCGGATTTCCACGGTCTTTGGGAAAAAACCAAAGAAGTTGCCAGCGATTCTTTGCATGAAGCAAAAGAATTGGCAGCTGAGAAAAAAGCCGAATACAAAGCCGCTCAAGCGCGTAAAAAACGCTACATCGAGTTGTGTATTGATGCGGGCGGCGATCCTGCAAAATGCAAAGAAAACTTTGGTGGCATTACCGAAGGATTTGAGTAATCCTAGCGTGCTTTAAGAGCACTCAAAACTTGGCATGTCGACTGGGCATCACATGTGTCACAATGCTTAGACACTCCGCCCAGTTGCTCTGCGCATGCATCCAACAAAAGACTGGCCATCATTTTATGCGAAGCCTTATCCAAACTACGAAGATCAGCTGCACATAAATGACCTTCTTGGATTAATTTAGCCAATACACTCACATCCAATGCAACGTTAATTTTTGAGCTTCTCACTTTTGGAGTTGATACGCTGATCGGGGTATTTTTAAACATCAGTTGCGTCTCCTTTTTCATTAATAATTAATATATCAGAATTATTACTTATTGCAAATAATTATTATTTAAAAAATACTCAGCCTTTTTTGCATAGAGATATTCGTCTGAATTTATAATACCCGCATGAGTTTAGTAGACGGTTTAAACCCGCGTCAGAAAGAGGCGGTCAAACATACACACACACCTCTTTTGGTATTAGCGGGTGCCGGTTCAGGCAAGACCCGAGTCATCACCACAAAAATTGCTCACTTGATTCAGGAAGTGGGCGTTTTAGGTCGTTACATCACAGCGGTGACCTTCACCAACAAAGCCGCAAAAGAGATGAAAGAGCGTGCCTCTCAATTGCTTAGCAAAGAAGAATCCAAAGGCCTACGCGTTTCGACATTCCATAATTTAGGCCTGAATATTCTGCGCCAAGAATACGCCGCTTTAGGCTATAAATCGAGTTTTACCATCCTCGATGCGCACGATGCCAAAGCGATGATTAAAGACATCATCAAAGCCAGTAATATCGGTGATACCGATGTGGTGGATATCATTCAGCATAAAATTTCTAATTGGAAAAATGCTCTGATTGAACCGTCTGAGGCCTTAAATACGGCGGAAACCGATCTCGATCAAGCGCACGCGATTATTTACCAACATTATGACAAACAGCTCAAAACCTACAACGCATTCGATTTTGACGATTTGATTAAACAACCCGTCAATATCTTCAGCGATCACCCTGAGATTTTGGAAAAATGGCGCAACCGAATTCGCTATTTATTGGTAGATGAGTATCAAGATACCAACGGCTGTCAGTATCAGTTGGTGAAACAACTCGTGGGCGTTCGCCCAGGATTAACAGTGGTTGGTGATGACGACCAATCCATCTACGCTTGGCGTGGCGCACAACCCGAAAACATGGCCTTATTGAATCAAGATTTCCCAGATTTAACGGTGATTAAACTCGAGCAAAATTATCGCTCAACGCACCGTATTTTGGATGCCGCCAACAAACTCATTGCCAACAATCCACACGTGTTTGAAAAAACACTTTGGTCAGACAAAGGCATGGGCGAAGCCATTCGTGTGTTGGAATGCAAAGATGAACAACATGAAACCGAGCGCGTCGTGTCCGAGCTGATCGTTCATAAATTTAATAAACGTACGAATTTTGGCGACTATGCGATTTTGTATCGCTCCAATCACCAAGCCCGCTTGTTTGAATCGGCTCTGCGCGAGCAAAATGTGCCTTATAACTTGAGTGGCGGCACGTCGTTTTTCTCTCGCACTGAAATCAAAGATGTGATGGCTTACTTGCGTTTAGCGGTGAACCACGATGACGATGCGGCGTTTTTACGCATCATAAACACACCTCGCCGAGAAATTGGCACTAGCACGGTCGATAAACTGGCGAATTACGCCAATAAACGCCACGTCAGTCTGATGGATGCGATTGATGAAATGGGGCTGGGTGAAATCATGCCAGCCAATGCACTCGCGCGTTTGCAGCAATTTAAACGTTGGCTAACGCAAGTCAGTATTGATGCTCAAGGCGATGAAATCGTCACTACTCTTCGCAAAATGCTCGAAGACATTGAGTATTTGGCGTATGTTATGGATAACGCCAATAATCCGAAAGCGGGTGAACGTCAGATTAAAAACATTGAAGAATTGCTTCAATGGATTGGGCGAATTCAAAACAAAAAAGACGAAGATGGCGACACCACCACATTGGACAACATCGTCAAACACTTGGCTTTAATGGATTTGATGGAACGAAATGAGGAAGAAGGCAATAGCAACCAAGTCGCGATGATGACTTTACACGCAGCTAAAGGCCTTGAGTTTCCGTATGTGTTTTTGGTGGGTTTTGAAGAGCAAATCCTACCGCATAAATCCAGCATGGACGACGACAAAGGCCTTGAAGAAGAACGTCGCTTGGCCTATGTGGGCA
>JAAZVR010000117.1 GCA_018623305.1 Thiotrichales bacterium
AATGCTCAAGAAATCGGTGACATTATTATTGGAATGAATAATGGTCAGGCGATTTATCTAAAAGATGTGGCTGTGATTGAAGACGGTGCGGTTGAAACCGATGAGTTTTCGCGTATTGGTTATGGTCCTGCGGATACGGCTCATACATCCGGAACGACACCTGCAGTGACAATCGCCTTGGCGAAAAAGTCGGGCACCAATGCGGTGAATGTTACGAATGCAGTTTTGGCGAAAGTTGAAGAGTTGAAATTGTCTTCAGTGCCAGACGGCGTTGATATTGTTGTGACGCGTGATGACGGTGCTAAAGCCAATGAAGCGGTCAATGTGTTGGTTGAACACTTAGGTATTGCCGTTCTTTCGGTTGTTGTGATTTTGATTCTATTCTTAGGTTGGCGTGAAGCGGCGATTGTCACTTTGACGGTGCCTTTGATTTTGTTTGTGGTGTTGGTTGTAGGCCTGATTGCAGACCAAACATTGAACCGAATCACTCTATTTGCTTTGATTCTCTCGCTCGGGCTTTTGGTGGATTCCGCCATTGTGGTTATTGAAAATATTCACCGCCATATGCACGAGGGTTTCCAAGGCCGTCAGTTTGACCAAGTGTTGGTTCAAGCAACCAATGAGATTGGTAATCCGACGAATATCGCGACTTTGGCGATTATCTTGGCGTTTATTCCAATGGCGTTTGTGACTGGTATGATGGGGCCATTTATGGCGCCGATTCCATTCAATGTGCCAGTGGCGATGATTGCATCTTTAATTATTGCGTATATGGTGGTGCCTTGGGTTTCGATGAAATGGTTGAAAGGCAAGGCCTTGAAACAAATGCAAGAAACGCACAGCACGGAAGATCATCATTCGCACAAAGAAGATCCTTTACAGAAGATGTATGTGAAAGTGATTGTGCCGTTGATTGAATCACGCACAAAACGTAACCTATTTTTGGGTGCGGTTTTGGTGTCGTTGATGGCGGCGATGATTCAGCCAGCTTATCAATTTATTCGTGGTGATGGCATGAATACGCCATTGGCTGCGGGTGGTGTGGAAGTGAAGATGCTTCCAAATGACAACACGACGACTTTCTTGGTTCAAGTGGATATGCCTGCGGGCACAGCGCATGAAACGACGAATATCGTGGTGCAAGAAGTTGAGAAGTTGTTATCAACGACTCAGCACGTGATGAATTATCAGTCATTTGTTGGCATGGCAGCACCTGTGGATTTTGCAGCTTTAGTGCGTGGCGATATGATTAAGCGCGGTTCGAACTTTGCTCAAATTCGTGTGAATTTATCGGGTAAGTTTGAGCGCAGTGACAGTTCTCATGCGATTGCAGGCGATTTCTACAAAGCGATGGATTCGGTGCGAGCTCAGTTCCCACAAGCGAATTTGAAGTTGTATGAAACACCTCCAGGCCCACCGGTTCAAGCTCAGATTTTGGCTGAATTGTATGGCCCTGATTACGAACAGTTGCGCGCAGCAGCGAAAGATGTGACGGATGCGTTTAATAATGTTTACGGCATTATTAATGTTGACAACACAGTCACTGCAAATGCAGACAGCTATGAGATTCATGTGGATCGTGAAAAAGCAACGATGGTCGGTGTTGCACCTGCGCAAGTCGCGAAAATGTTGCGCGATTATGTAACAGGTTTCGATATTGGTTCATTCCATGCGGAAGAAGCGCGTGAGCCGGTGAATATCACCGTTCGTTTGCCGCGAGAGCAGCGTGCAGTGCCAGAGCAGTTAATGAATCTACGAGTTACGTCTCAAATGGGCGAGCAGGTTCAGTTGAGTTCGATTGCGGAGATTCGTCATGTGACAGAGGCGAAGCCAATTTATGACCGAGATCAACATCATGTTGTGTTTGTATCAGGTGAATTGATGACATCGTCGCCTGTTTATGCAGTGATGTCGTTGGATAAAATGTTGGATGAAGTGAAGTTGAAACATTCAGGTGTTCAATTCAGCACGTCGAACTTGGGCTTTGTTGAGGCGCATCCGAATGACACAATGGATTACAACTTATTGTGGGGCGGTGAAATGCGTCTGACCTTGGATGTCTTCCGTGACATGGGATCAGCGTTTATTGTGGCGATTATCTTCATCTACTTCTTGTTGGTGGGTTATTACAAATCGTTCCGTTTGCCGATTATTGTAATGGGTGCGATTCCGTTGACGATGGTGGGTATCTTCCCAGGTCACTGGATTACTGGGCAGGCCTTCACTGCGACGTCGATGATTGGTTTCATTGCGTTGGCGGGTATCGTGGTGCGTAACTCTTTGCTACTGATTGACTTCGTATTGGATTATCGTAAGCAAGGCTATTCCGTGCGCGATGCGGTCATTGAAGCGGGTAAAGTGCGTTTCCGTCCGATTCTATTGACAGCCTTGGCGATTATCTTAGGTTCAGCGATTATGATTACGGATCCTGTATTTGGTGGTCTAGCGGTGTCGTTAATCTTCGGTACATTCGCTTCAACGGCACTGACGTTGGTGGTGATTCCTTTGCTGTATTACATCTGGCAAAAGAAGCATGACCAAGTCGCAACTAATTAATTGAAAATAATTGGTTTTATTGGTTGAAAAGGTTGTGGAGTACTCTTATAATTCCGCGACCTTTCCCGTTTAATTCCCGTATATTAAACAAAAGAAATTTTTAGGGATAAAAGATTATGAATCCGAACAAAACATTTGTTGCTAAGCCTAATGAAGTGAAGCGCGACTGGTATATCGTTGATGCTGACGGTAAAACTTTGGGTCGCCTAGCGACTGAAATCGCGGCTCGTTTGCGTGGCAAACATAAGCCAGAATACACGCCACACGTTGACACTGGCGATTACATCGTTGTTGTTAACGCTGAGAAAATTGGCGTAACTGGTAACAAGCGTACAGACAAAATGTACCATCACCACACAGGTTACATCGGTAACTTGAAATCAATCTCTTTCGAGAAATTGATCGACAAAGCGCCTGAGCGTGTAATCGAGAAAGCGGTGAAAGGCATGATGCCTAAAGGTCCTTTGGGTCGCGCTATGATGAAAAAATTGAAAGTGTACGCGGGTACTGAGCATCCACACACTGCACAGCAACCACAAACACTAGATATCTAAGAGGACGAGAACAATGGCAGAACAATACTTAGGTACAGGTCGTCGTAAGAGCTCAACAGCTCGTGTAATTCTTCGTCCGGGTACAGGTTCAATCACTGTAAACAAAAAAGACCAAAAAGATTATTTTGGTCGTGAAACTGACTTGATGGTTATCCGTCAGCCACTTGAGCAAGTTGATATGTTGGAAAAATTCGACATCATCGTAACTGTTCGTGGTGGTGGTACAACTGGCCAAGCAGGTGCGATCCGTCATGGTATTTCACGTGCATTGGTTGAGTACGATGAAGGCCTACGTCCAGCAATGCGTGAGCGTGGCTTTATGACTCGTGATGCTCGTCGTGTCGAGCGTAAGAAAGTTGGTTTGCGTGGTGCGCGTCGTCGTCCACAGTTCTCGAAACGTTAATTCGTTTTACGAACCACTGCGAAAAAGCCCGCCATTGTGCGGGTTTTTTTTTGTCTTTTATTTGGCTATAAGTTTTATTTATTTACAGCTATTTTGGATTTTGATGGCACGACCTAGTTACTCATGTAGAATTCTCCCGAATTCAAAAAGGATTGATAATAATGAAAAAACTACTAGCCTTATTTGTCGCTGTCT
>JAAZVR010000118.1 GCA_018623305.1 Thiotrichales bacterium
CAACCGTGAGCAAAAGCACGCCCCCGATAAACGCCCCAATCGCACGAAACAAAAAACTAAAGATATCCATTTAAATCTCCGGTTGTATACGTTTCATAGTGTCTTCAATCCACTTTTCAACGCGTGCATTGATTTCAGAGGCCTTCAAACCTTCCGCTGAAAACGGCTCACCGATAACCACAGTAATCTCACCCGACTTTTTCAAAATGCTGTTTTTCGGCCAGTAAGTGCCTGCATTATGAGCAACGGGCACAACCATCTTACCCGATTGAGACGCCAGCATTGCACCACCAATATTGTACTTACCCGGTTGTTGCGGCGCTGTTCGAGTGCCCTCAGGAAAAATCACCACCCAAGCACCACCATCAACACGGTTTTGGCCTTCAGCCAATAATTGCTTCAAAGCAGCACGCCCCGCACCTCGATCAATGGGGATTGGATTCATCGACGCTAATCCCCAACCAAAAAACGGAATACGCAACAACTCACGCTTCAATACCCATGCTTGATAGGGGAAGATTTCCTGCAATGCCAAGGTCTCCCAAGCGGATTGATGCTTACACAACACAATGCCGTTTTCCGCAGGAATATTCTCAAGGCCTTCAATTTTATATTTCAAGCCACAGGTCAATTCCAACCAACGCAAATTCACCCACGCCCAACGGCGCATAATCGAAAAACGTGTTCGTGGTGAAAAACCCCACAAAAACAGCGACAGAGTAGAAAACAAAACGGTCAGTAAAAACTGACCGCTTGCAAATATCAAAGAACGAATCAACGTCATCGATTAGCCTTTCAACATTCCGTAAAGCTCGTCTTTCAATGCTAGACGCTCTTTTTTCAACGTTTCTAGATGCTCATCTGAGAAATTGCCATCTGTTTCGCCATGAACAACTTCTTTGTCTTTTGCTTCGTACTCTTCCATACGACGCTTGAAGTGCGCATCATTCATTTTCATATCATGAATTTTATCAGCCATATCTGGGAATTCTTTAATTAGAGGATGGTGTTCCATAGGTTCTCTCCTGATTATTTAATTTGCCAACGTATTGTATCGCTCAATACTCAAAAGAAAGGCTTTGAGTCCATTCAAAAAGCCTATTCTCTAAAACAAAATTTATCTATCTTAAGCGCTCAATTTCGAAATATCGGCAACCTGCATAAAACGCTGGCTCAATTGGTTTAACAACGCCAAACGGTTATTTTTAACCGCTTCGTCATCTGCCATTACCATAACATTATCGAAGAACGCATCGACCTGCTCGCGCAAGCCTGCCAGTGTTTGTAAAGCTGAAGCATAATTTGCCTGAGCAATAAAGCTATCTACTTCATTCATCATATCACTAACCGCTTTCGAAAGGTTTGATTCTTCATCCTTTTCAAACAAAGAAGCATCTACATTCGTCGCACCAAAGGCATCATTCTTTTTAAGGATATTTTGAATACGTTTATTCGCCGCTGCCAAGCTTTCTGCTTCTGGCATTTGACCGAATGTTTTCACAGCCTTCAAACGTGCCGCAAAGTCCATTGGTTTCGCAGGCGAAATCGCCATCACCGCTTCAAATTCTGTCGCATCAAACCCTTGATCAGCAAAGTAAGCACGCAAACGTTCCATCATAAATGTGTAGATGTCGCCCGCAACCGCGTCTTTATTCTCAACCGCATCGTGCAATGCCAATGACTCTGCAATCAAGGCCTTCAGATCCAAGTCCAACTCGCATTCAATCATAATACGCAGAACACCCAAGGCCGCACGACGCAATGCAAATGGGTCTTTATCGCCTGTCGGCACCTGACCAATACCGTAGATACCCGTAATCGTATCCAACTTATCAGCAATTGCCAAAGCACGACCTTCCGCCGTTTCTGGCAAGTTATCACCAGCAAAACGCGGTTTGTATTGGTCGTCAATCGCTTCCGCCACATTCGCGTGCTCGTCATCATTCAAGGCATAGTAACGCCCCATAATGCCCTGCAATTCAGGAAACTCTCCAACCATATCGGTCATCAAATCACACTTCGACAATCGCGCCGCACGCTGGGCATTCGCCACATCTTCATTCAGTGCTTTCGCAACGATACCCGCTAAGGTTTCAACGCGCTCAACCTTGTCAAACGTCGTACCCAACTGCTTTTGGAATACCACGGTTTTCAACGCTGGCAAATAATCTTCAAGGCGTTTTTTCTTATCTTGATTCCAGAAGAAATCCGCATCTTTCAGACGCGGCGCAATCACGCGCTCATTGCCTTCTTTCACCGAATTCAAATTCGTGCTTTGAATATTCGACATGGTAATGAAATTCGGCATCAATTGACCGTTCGCATCGACCATGTGGAAATATTTCTGGTGGCCTTTCATCGCTGAAATCAAACATTCAGATGGCACATCCAAGAAGGCCTTATCGAATTCACCAACAACCGCCACAGGCCATTCAACCAATGAAGTCACTTCATCCAACAAATCTTCATCAATCACCGCTGTACCGCCATGCGCCTGAGCCGCTTTTTCAGCTTGCTCTTTCACCATCGCTCGACGCGCTTCAAAATCCGCATACACAAAACCTGACTCTTGCAACTGTGCCGCATAGGTTTCAGGTTTATTAATCGTAATCGTATCTGGATGATGGAAACGGTGACCTTGTGTCTCACGACCGGCTGGGATATCCAACACAGTGCCTTCAATCACAGACTCGCCTTGCATCATCACAATCCAATGCACTGGGCGCACGAACTCAACCGTTTTATCGCCCCAACGCATACGCTTAGGAATCGGCAATTTCGCCAACGATTCTTCAACCATTGCTGGAATCAATTCCGCTGTCGCTTGACCTTTTTGCATTTGACGGAACACATACCACTGACCTTTCGGCGTATCAATTTTTTCCAAATCGTCAACCGAAACGCCACACGACCCCGCAAAGCCTTTGACCGCTTGCTCAGGAGCAGCACACGCAGGCCCTTTACGCTCCACTTCTTTGTCTGCTTGCGCTGTATCGACTGATTTAATCATCACTGCCAATCGACGAGGCGCGGCATAAGAAACCACTTCACCAAACGCCAAATCTGCTTTTTCAAGGCCTGCAACAATGCCCGCTGTAAAGGCATCGCTTAATTTCTTCAAAGCCTTTGGAGGCAACTCTTCCGTACCGATTTCAATCAATAAATTTTCTTGAGTCATGCTTAGGCCTCCTTCACCAATGGGAAGCCCAAGGCTTCACGACGATCGTAATAATTCTGCGCAACCGCGCGCGCCATCGTACGCACTCGACCGATAAAACGCTGACGTTCTGTGACCGAAATCGCTTTACGCGCATCCAGCAAGTTAAACGCATGAGAGGCCTTCATCACCATTTCATAAGCTGGCAATGGCAAATCCAATTCGATTAATTTTGCGTTTTCTTTTTCGCAATGATCGAAGGTTGCAAACAAGAAATCCGTGTCCGCGTGTTCGAAGTTGTAGGTCGACATTTCCACTTCATTCTGATGGAACACATCGCCGTAAGTGACCGTACCTTGCGGACCTTCTGTCCAAACCAAATCGTACACACTGTTCACGCCTTGCAAGTACATTGCGATACGCTCAAGGCCGTAAGTAATCTCACCCGTTACTGGACGACATTCCAAACCACCGACCTGCTGGAAGTAGGTGAACTGAGTGACCTCCATACCGTTCAACCAAACTTCCCAACCCAGACCCCAAG
>JAAZVR010000119.1 GCA_018623305.1 Thiotrichales bacterium
ACCGTCAGTTCAATGACTTTTTTATCCCGTATTCTAGGTTTTGTGCGAGATATGGTGATCGCTCGTATTTTCGGTGCGGGTATGGCGGCTGATGTATTTTTTGTTGCGTTTAAGATCCCGAATTTCCTGCGTCGTTTATTCGCCGAAGGCGCTTTTGCACAAGCGTTTGTCCCTGTTCTGAGTGAGACTAAAACAAAATCGAATCATGACGGTGTGCGGGAATTGATTTCTGCTTTGTCAGGCCAGTTTGCGCTGATATTGGCCTTGATTACGTTGATTGGGGTGATTGCAGCGCCGATTATTATTACGGTGTTTGCACCGGGGTTTTTATCCGACCAGCCGAAATTTGATTTAGCAGTGGAGCTTTTGCGCTGGACTTTTCCGTATTTGTTTTTCATTTCTTTGACTGCGCTGGCAGGCGCGATACTGAATGCTTATGGGCGATTTTGGGTGCCTGCATTTACCCCAGTTTTGTTGAATTTAAGTTTGATCGGGATGGCGATTTGGGTGGCGCCTAAGCTGGATGAACCTGTGATGGCTCTGGCATGGGGTGTGTTTTTAGCGGGTGTCGTTCAGTTGGCGTTTCAATTGCCGTTTTTGTGGAAATATGGGTTATTGCCAAGGCCTCGCTTAAGAAAGCATGAAGGGGTGGATGAAACCAAACGGTTAATGATTCCTGCGTTGTTTGGTGTATCGGTTTCTCAGATTAATTTGTTGTTGGATACTTTGCTGGCTTCGTTTTTGGTGACAGGTTCGGTTTCGTGGCTGTATTACTCAGACCGTTTGATGGAGTTTCCATTGGGTTTGCTTGGCATTGCTTTGGCCACGGTGGTTTTGCCATCGCTGTCCACAGATAAAGCCAGCGATGACCCACAGGCTTTTAATCGAACGCTGAACTGGGCATTGCGTGTGGGATTGGTCTTGGGTGTTCCAGCTATGGCGGGATTGGCGTGGCTCGCTATGCCGATGTTGATGACGCTTTTTCAATACGGTGCCTTTACCGTGCATGATGTGAATATGGCGACTCAGTCGTTGATGGCTTATGCCTTTGGCTTGTGGGCGTTTATCTTAATTAAAGTGCTCGCGCCCGGTTTTTATGCGCGTAAAGATATGAAAACGCCTGTTCGCATTGCGATTGTTGCGATGGTCTCCAATATGGTGATGAACTTGATTTTGATTGGGCCGTTGGCGCATGTCGGTTTGGCGTTAGCAACCAGTTTGTCTGCTATTTTGAATGCAGGCCTTTTGTGGTATGGATTGCATCGTTGTGGTGCTTTACAAATGGATGCGCGTTGGAATCGAACAGTGATGCAAATTGCTTTGGCAGTGACTGCGATGAGTGGATTGCTTTTGTGGGGCGTGGAATCTGTGACGGTTTGGTCTGATTGGAACGCGTGGACGCGCGTGGGGCATTTGATGAAATGGATTCTGCTTGCGATGGTGACGTATTTCTTTACACTATGGGTCACGGGTTTTCGATTGAAAGAGTTGATGCGATGAAGCAAGTTTTATGGGTGATATTGTTGGGTTTAGCCAGTCAGGTGTTTGCGGACTGTGTTCCTGGCACTCAAACAGCTCCAAAGTCGGCTTTTAGTATTGACGAGAAACAAGGCTATGCGATTGATAAACGCACGAATTTAATGTGGAAGTTATGTGCGGAAGGACAGACCTTCAATGCTCGTTTATTTCGTTGCGATGGTCAGGCTCAGTTGTACTTTTACCCGGGTGATCGACCTCGTTTTTTCGAATTTACAGAGTTCAATAATTGGCGTGTTCCGACTTCAAAGGAATTGCGCACAATTGTTGAAAAAACTTGCACAGATCCCGCCGTTAATGTGCGCGTCTTTCCTGATACGCCTTCGTATTATTTTTGGTCGAAAACAACATGGATGAAACCTTCCAGCGCTCGCGGATGGGCCATGGATTTTAAAATAGGCCTTCCCGACTCACTATTTAAAACTCAGGGCGCTCATGTTCGTTTAGTGCGAGAGGTTGAGGCTCAATGAAATTGATTCGAGGCCTACATAATGTGCCCAAAGGCTTTCATTGTGCGTTGAGTATCGGTAATTTTGATGGGGTGCATTTAGGGCATCGTCACGTTATCGAGCAATTGATTCAACAAGCGAAGGCTTTGAACTTGCCGAGTGTGGTGATGGTTTTTGAGCCGCAGCCGTTAGAATTTTTTGCACCCGAGCAAGCAAGGCCTCGATTAACGCGTTTTCACGAAAAAATCCGAGCTTTGGAAGAAACCGATGTCGATTTTGTGATTTGTGTGCGTTTCAACGCTGAATTTTCTCAGTTGGCGCCGCAGGCTTTTGTTCAGCAGGTTTTGATAGAGACTTTAGGTGTCCGTTATTTGGTGGTTGGTCATGATTTTCGTTTTGGTGCGAAACGCTTGGGCGACTTTGATTATTTAGCGCAAGCCTCACAGCAAAACGGGTTTGGTTTGGCGCAAATGGATAAATTTGAGCTGGACGGGGAGCGAGTCAGCTCTACGCAGATTCGTCGTTTATTGACTGAGGGTGATTTGGAGTCGGCTCAGTTACGCCTAGGGCGTCCTTATACCTTGTCGGGAATCGTCAGTCATGGACAGAAGTTGGGGCGCACAATTGGGTTTCCTACGGCCAATATTCGATTACGTTACAAAACACCTGTGCAAGGTGTCTTTGCTGTAAAAGTCATATTGCCTGACGGGCGCATGCTGGCTGGTATGGCCAATGTGGGGACGCGTCCGACGCTCGGGCGACACGCTCAAAATTTAGAAGTTCATATCTTTGATTTAGATGAGGATTTATATTCTCAGCATATCGAAGTTCAATTTTGCCAGCGTTTGCGTGATGAGCAAAAGTTTGACGGCCTTGAGGCCTTGGTTCAACAAATTCAGCGCGATGATTTTGAGGCCAAACAATGGTTTGAATCCGATAGAATAACGCGGTTAAGAAAATAGAAAATAGAGTTCACTAGCATGTCAGAAAAAAATAAATATCAGCATACCTTGAACCTTCCGCAGACGGACTTTCCGATGCGCGGTAATTTGGCGAATCGTGAGCCAGGTCAAGTGAATGAGTGGTTGCAAAAAGATTTATACAAAATGATTCGAGAGCATCGTCAAGGTGCGGAGAAGTTTATTTTGCATGATGGCCCTCCGTATGCGAACGGTGATATTCACATTGGACATGCGGTGAATAAAATCTTGAAAGACATCATCGTTAAGTCGAAAACCTTGAGCGGTTATGATGCGCCGTATGTGCCGGGTTGGGATTGCCACGGTTTGCCGATTGAGTTGAACGTTGAGAAGAAACACGGTAAAGCGGGTCAGAAATTGACGGAAACCGAGTTCCGTCAGAAGTGTCGTGAATACGCACAAACGCAAGTCGATGGTCAGATGGCGGACTTCCAACGTTTGGGGATTTCAGCGGATTGGGATAATCCATATTTGACGAAGAATTATCAATTCGAAGCCGATGAAATTCGTGCATTGGCAAAAATCATCGAGAACGGTCATTTGCATAAAGGTGTGAAGCCTGTGTATTGGTCAGTCGGTTGTGGTTCAGCGTTGGCAGAAGCAGAAGTTGAATACGAAGAAAAACGCTCAAATGCGATCGATGTTCGATTCAACCTATTGGATGAAGAGGCTGTTTTTGCGAATTTGCATCACGATGGCAATAAAGGTCATGGGCCTTTGTCGGTTGTTATTTGG
>JAAZVR010000019.1 GCA_018623305.1 Thiotrichales bacterium
AAAATCCCAACGTAGAGAAGCTTTTCTAACAATGGTTTTTTAAGCACACCCAACTCATCACGCGCATAGGATATATATGCTGTAAATGGTGAGCAAACATAGCTGTTTTCATATTCAGTTTCGTTGATCGTAATAGGGACTGTGTGATTCCCGATTTGAGCACACTTAATTTCTGTCTCTACATTGCTGATAAATTCATGCAACATCGATTGGTTTAGTAACTTGACCCAACGCTCTGCATCTTCACCCTTGGTAAACATAAACGTGGACACCCCCGTAAATGCTCGAACGATCTTTTAGAGTCCACTCTTTGTTTTTATTCACACAAGTCGACCACTTCGAAATGATTGATTCAGGCAATTTGGTTTCCAACGGAGAGATTTCTCCAGCAGTCCTGAAAACGACTCGAGCACCCTCTTGAGCCGTCCGACTCACTTCTGTCCAAAGCTCTGTTATTTGCTCTTCATCCATCCAGTCCTGAGCGTCAAGGAACAAGTAAGATGTCAGAGAATCATCTGGCATTTCTTTCAGACGTTCAGTTAATGACGTATGGTTAATCTCGACTTTATGAATATGTTGCTTGACCGTTTCATAATAAGCCTCTTCCAAATAGCGTGGCACTGCTTTGCGGTTTTCAATATCGTAAGCACGATTGTAGGCCTGCCAAGCAAAGTAATTGGTTTCGAGGGGGTAGTCACACGCCAAGCGATGCGCACGTGCTTTGAGCAAATCATTCATCCCCATCTTTATGTATTTTGACTCTTTATGCATTTCATCAAACTGAGCAGGAGGAATACCCAAGCTGTACATCACAACTGCACGATTCGATAAAAACTTGATTAAACGTGTGTCAAAAACCGGTGCAACATGTGCCTCAAACAACTCTCTTTGTTCTTCTAAACTCTTCGCCTTCATCACTTGACTGATGTCGTATCCTAAACGACGACACACCCAATGGATTAAACCGATAAAGTGGCCTAAAAGACCATGTTTATAAAAACCATCTGAAAAATAATGAATGCGTGCAGACGAAAACAGACTTGGTCGCTTAGACCAATACAATCGCGTTTTTTCATCCAGATGAGGTTCTAACTGGTTTGTATAAATATCGATATTTCTTTTTAAATTAGCTTTACCAAAGAAATCAAAAAAGTCTTCATAGGCCAATTGTTCAATGGCGACCTTTTTCAATTTAATCAGTGCAATATGCGCTTCATTCAAATCCACGACATTAATGGATTGCGGTGCTTCTGTCAGGTAATTCATTACATTACAGCCGCCTGATGAAATAGTGAAAATTCGAGAGTCAGAATTAAGCTCAAGTGCTTCGATATCCACTTCAGGATCTTCCCAAATCTGTGGATAAACCAATCGATCAAACCATTTCGTAAACAGTCGATCCAAAATGCCTTTTCGACTAAAGACACTTGTGTTGTTAACCGCTTTCGAAAGCAATTCTTTTGTTTCGTTAGACTTGTTGGATGTAATTACTTGGGACATATGATGCTCAATCTTTTGAAAAACTATAAAGATTCTAAAAAGCTAACGTCACGGACATGTAATGTTTTGTTTACCCTTTTATTGCAAAAACATGACAAACTAATCACGCGTCCAATCAATCCGCACCAGTTGGTTTAAAAATTGCTGCGCTGCGTTTGACCACGTATATTGATCGATCGTAGTATGGATAATCTGGCCTTTTAAACGTAAAGCCTGCTCAATCGCATGATGCAAGTTATCGGATAAATAGCCATTAACTCCTTGAGTCACAATGTCTCTCGGGCCTGTCACTGGAAAAGCAGCCACAGGCGTGCCACAGGCAATGGCTTCAATATTGACGATGCCGAAGGTGTCTGTTAATGAAGGGAAAACAAAAACGTCCGCACTTGCATAATACTGCGCCAATTCACACCCTTTCTTCACTCCCACGAAAATAGCATCTGGATAGTTTTTTTGAAGCGTTTCCAGATGCGGGCCATCGCCTACAATCACCTTTGAGCCTTTCATGTTTATAGACAAAAAAGCCTCTAAGTTTTTTTCTGTTGCCACTCGACCCACATACAAACAAACGGGCTTAGGCAATCCCAAATCAGTCTTTGCATTCGGTGAAAACACATCCGTCTGCACGCCTCGACTCATTAAACGAAGTGCTTTAAAACCTCGCCCCTCTAACTCATCTTTGAGTGATTGCGACGGAACCAAAGTTGCAGCAGCAGGCTGATGAAAATATTTCATAAGTCGGTAAACCCAAGATGTCGGAATGTAGAATCGCTTATGAATGTATTCTGGGTATTTTGTATGAAACCCTGTGACGAAAGGGAGTTGATGCTTCTGGCAAATTTTTCTCGCTTTCCAGCCCAACCCGCCTTCTGTCGCAATATAAATGGCATCAGGCTTGAATGACAAAATTCGGCTTTCCATATCAGGAGATGACCACACCATGGGGATTTCAGGATATGTTGGGAGAGGCATATATTTATGCCCTGGATCTGAGGGCTGAATAACCTTAACGTCAACTCCGAAGCGCTCCAGTTCTTTTGTAATTCTCTGAAGAGTTGTTACAACTCCGTTAACTTGTGGGCTCCAAGCGTCTGTTACAAGAATGATTCGTTTTAAAGATTTTGTCATGTTTAGATGCGTTCTCAAAGGGACTTATGTCCAAAGTTATCACCATCAAACCAACAATGACTTTACACATACGTGACAAATCTGGCCTTTCAGTTGATGCGTAAAAAAAATGCAATCAATCTGTCACATGAGTGACTATATCCACCCTTTAGACTTGAAGTTATATAAGCATGGCAGATACACAGACGGATAAGAGATGAGCAAAACGCAAGTGCTACCTGATTGGATGTCATCCATTGAAAAAAATGACTTAATCATTGAAGAAAATACACGCGAACACCACTATTATCGAAGCATCTTTATATCAGATGTCCACTTAGGATCAAAAGGCTCCAAAGCCGATTTCCTTGCTGAATTCCTCAAATACAACCACTGCGAAAAGCTGTATCTGGTTGGAGACATCATTGATGGCTGGCGATTAAAAAAGCGAAACTTCTGGCCCCAAGAACACACCAACGTCATTCGAAGAATCTTGACCAAATCAAAAAGAGACACACAAATCATTTATGTAACGGGCAATCATGATGATTTTTTACGCCGTTACTCTGGACTGGATTTTGGCAACATTATTCTCACAGATGAAACATACCATACATGCTTGGATGGCCGAAAACTTCTGGTTATTCATGGCGACAAATACGATGCCGTTGTGCAAAACAACCGTTGGCTCAGTTTAATTGGGGACTGGGGCTATGAGTTCTTAATTGGCGTAAACACCTCGTTCAATAAACTACGCAAGCTAATGGGGCTTAAATACTGGTCACTTTCCGCTTACATAAAATACAAAGTTAAATCCGCCGTCACCTTTATCACCGCATTTGAGGATGCCGTAATGAAAGACTGCCAAAATCAAGGCTTTGATGGAGTGATTTGCGGCCACATTCATCACCCTGAAATTCGAAAAATTTCAGATAAAGTGTATTACAACTGTGGCGATTGGGTCGAATCTTGTACAGCGATTGTGGAGAATGAGCACGGAGACTTCAAACTCTTAAAGTGGATCAATATTGACCATGAAAATTGAGAAAATGATACTCAAGGTATGAAAAGCAACGAGCTATAGTACAAAAAAATATTCTTAAATAATTGATTTATAAGGATTTAAAAAAACGTAAACTTTCATACCCCTTCCATTGAAGCTCTAAAATTTGAGTTTTAAATTTCTCATAAAGAGACTCTAAACTCATGTTTCGTTTTGTAATGCTAACCGCTGGCTTGATATCAGTAGCAGGCTGCCAATCTCTCCCTCAAAATTCCAAAGAATCATTCACTTATAGTCAACTAGATACTATTGACTGCGTTGAGCTCAGCATATTAGCTTCTCAAGAGTTACATCGATTAAGACATTTCCAGGCAACGCAAAATAAAACCATGCTCGAAACCATTGAGAAAAAACAACAGGGTATAACTCATGCTCAAACGGCTAAATCCTGTTCTTAATCTAAATATTCTTTGAGCTCTAAAGCAAGCTGATACGCTGAGGTAAAAGCGCCTTCAACTCGCCCTCCTTCGCACCAATCACCACACGCAGCCAAAGAATTCATTGGATCTATAAAGATCTGCTCAACTGGAGACTTTATTGCATTATTTGCATATCTCCAGCCGTGAAGCGTATTAAAAACAGCATGACTGGCATCACAACCAATAATGTGACTTGTTTCATTGATTAGGCGCTCCATAACAATGTCACGATCATTATCAAGATGAGATTCTGCAAATTTCTCCGATGAATGCACCATCAACGTATACATATCGGATCTACCCGGCTTGGAACTATTAACAGCAATCCAACTCAAATCGGAATCAGTTACATGGGCCGCTTCAAATTCTAATGCCAGACTTTCCTCAAAGCCCAACATCAAGGAAAAACACCCTTTCATCTTTATTGATGCAATAGCAGAATGATGAAGGAAAAAATTAGGTAATAAATCAATTGCCTGAGGCGCTGGAACAGTCGATATCACCCAATCAAAATCACCGTATGAATGACCTTGATCGTCAATCAAATGCCAAGCATGGTTCTTTTCAATCGTTATGATTCTTGTATTGATATGAACCGTTTGGTTTTCTGCCAAATATTGAACAAACCGATTCATACCAGGCACACAAACATATCGAGGCTCATCAGATATCCAATCTTTGGTTTCAACAATGCGATTACTTTTGAACTTTGCGTATTTTGCATTCCAACGCTGAATCAGCCCTAACTCAATGTAGGGATGAATAAATTCTTTAAAGGCCTCATGTCTTGCAGTGAAGTATTGAGCCCCATGGTCGAAAAAATAAGGATCCGCATAACGCGTCGACATTCGCCCACTCACACCTCGTGCCTTCTCAAAAAGAGTAATCTCAGCACGTCCTTTAAGCATGTGAGCCAATGATAGGCCAGAGAGCCCCGCTCCAATAATCGCAATTTTTTTCACAGCTCATTCCTTAACAAAAAAAGCCCGAAAAATCGGGCTTAAATAATTGATTTGGCGGTGCGAGAGGGATTCGAACCCTCGGTACCTTGCGATACACCCGCGTTCCAGGCGAGCGCTTTCGACCACTCAGCCATCGCACCATTTCGTGGATGCCATTCTAACGGACGCTCCACGCATTTGAAAGGTTTAATGCTCTCGAGTCGCACTAAATGTCAATTCTGGCCAGCGCTCTTCGGTCAATGTTAAATTCACTCGCGTTGGCGCAATATAAGACAATAAGCCTGCTCCATCCAAAGCTACATTTTCTTGTACTTTATCTTTGAATTTTGCAATCTCTTTTTCAGGTCCTTCAACCCAGCGAGCCGTGGCAACATTCACCGCCTCAAAGTCACAATCAACATTGTATTCGTCTTTAAGACGTTGCTTGACCACATCAAACTGAAGTACACCGACCGCACCCAAAATCAAATCATTATTTAAAACGGGTTTAAATAACTGCGTCGCACCTTCCTCTGAAAGCTGTTGTAATCCTTTTTGCAAGGCCTTCATTTTCATCGGGTCTTTTAATCGAGCACGACGAAAAATTTCAGGGGCAAAGTTCGGAATACCTGTGAACTTTAAATCTTCACCTTGAGTAAAGGTATCGCCAATTTGAATGGTTCCATGATTATGCAAGCCAATGATATCGCCTGGATAGGCCTCTTCAGCATGATCTCTTCGATTAGCAAGGAACGTAATCGCTTTAGCAATTTTTACGTTCTTACCGATTCGAACATGCTTCAGATTCATGCCTTTTTCATATTTTCCCGACACGATGCGCATAAACGCCACTCGATCTCGGTGTTTCGGGTCCATATTGGCTTGAATCTTAAATACAAAACCGCTTAGCTTAGCTTCAGACGCCTCGACTTGCCTTTCAGCTGTAGCACGAGCAATCGGTGCGGGTGCAAACTGCGCAAATCCATCAAGAAGCTCCTGCAAACCAAAGTTATTTACGGCAGAACCAAAAAAGACTGGCGTTTGCTCACCGCGCAAGAATGCATCCAAATCAAACGGATCTGTGGCACCTAAAACCAACTCCAACTCTTCTCGAAGTTCGTCCGCTTGATCTCCGATCAATTCATCTAAACGTGGATTATCCAAACCTTCAATCAATTCACCTGCAGAAGCGTTAATACCATCAGCTTGTTCAAAGATGCGCACTGTATCATTGTGGATATGATAAATACCCTTAAAACGCTTACCCATGCCAATCGGCCAAGTAATCGGCGCACACTGAATCTTTAAGACCTCTTCAACTTCATCCAATAATTCAATCGGCTCTTTACCTTCACGGTCAAGCTTATTGATAAAGGTCAAAATTGGCGTATCACGCAAACGACAGACTTCCATTAGTTTGATTGTGCGATCCTCGACACCTTTAGCAACGTCAATAACCATCAAAGCTGAATCTACCGCAGTTAATGTACGATAAGTATCTTCCGAGAAATCTTCGTGTCCAGGAGTATCCAAGAGGTTAATCATCACCTCTTTATAGGGGAACTGCATCACTGATGACGCAACCGAGATACCACGTTCTTGTTCCATTTTCATCCAATCGGATGTAGCGGCACGATCAGTTTTACGGCTTTTAACCGCACCCGCTAACTGAATGGCACCTCCGTATAAAAGGAGTTTTTCGGTAACGGTTGTCTTACCCGCATCCGGGTGAGATATGATCGCAAAGGTGCGACGTTTTGAAATTTCTGTATCTAATGACATGATTTTCTACGTGAATAAATTTGGGCGTATTCTACTGAATCTAACCAGCGATAGCAATTTAGCTGCCAGGCACAAACCGTTTACCATCTCCCTGTATATACTCTAAAAATTTGCGGGCCACCACAGATAGCTCTTTACCTTTAGGGTAAACAATATTCCATTGTTTCTGAATTGGGAAGCCCTCGACATCCAATTCGACAATAGGACCATTAGCAGGATCAAGGTACAAGGAATTCTTAGACACACAGGCAACCCCTAAATCACCTACGACACAGTGTCGAATCGATTCATTGGAATCCATAGTTAATCTATGATTTACCTTCAGACCATGTTCATCAAACAATGATTGAACGGCTGAGCGGATGCCGGACCCTTCTTCTCGTAAAATAAAGGGCTCTTTAGCCAATCTTTTAAGCGTAACTGTTTGACCAACGAGCGGATTGTTTCGATGTGCAATAATCACCAATGGATTAGGCGCAAATGGAATCACTTCTAAATCCAAATCATTCGGTGGAATCTGACCCAAAATGTACATATCATCGAGGTTACTCTGCATTCGACGAATCAGGTTTTCTCGGTTTGAAACGTCCAATTGAAGCTCGGTATTTTTATGCTCCTTCATGAACTCACCAAGTGCAAGCGGTACAAAATACTTTGCCGTCGTCACTACAGACACTCGCAACCGACCTCTTTTAAGGCCTTTGTAGTCATCAATGGCCATTTCAAGGTTTGCTAGGTTATTAATGATTTCTCGACAGGTAGAAGCGACTTTTTCACCCACTTCAGTGAGGTAAATATTGCGTCCTAACTGCTCATAAAGAGGCATACCAATCGCTTCAACAAAACTTTTAACCTGTGCTGAAACAGTCGGTTGAGTGAGATATAACTCTTCTGCGGCACGTGTAAAACTAAGACGACGTGAAACAGCTTCAAAAATTTGAATCTGTCTTAAAGTTGCGTGACGAATTAAAAATTGTGAACTAGGTTGCTCAAGTTCTTCAGACATAGAGCGGTCTCCGTAGCAATGTTTCTATACACTATAGTCTATAGATAACATTGAAACAAGAGAGCTCTAGAGACTTATACTTTTGGAGTACGAATATTTTTCAATGCCGCTTGAGCAGCACGTGCCGCCTCTTCAACATCCGCTTCCTTGCCGGACATCAAAAGACGACCAAAAGCACCTACAGCTCGTGCTTCAATCAACGTGACATTCGCTGCTTTTTCAGCCTCATTGGCAGCATAAATGATGTAACCGGCAGGCTCTACTTCCATGATAAGCATAGATTGACCAGGCAACATCATTGAACCACGACGGTTATCACGGTTAATCAACGTGGCGTGGTCCGGAGTGACTCGACGGATGATTTCATGCCACATCATTTGACATGGCTCTTTCTCAGTATCTACGTTTTGAAGATGCTGAAGTACATGTTGACCGGACTCTATAACATCAGACTGATTTCTAGAATGAATTACCATGGCACCGTAAGCTCGTTCAACGATCATCTGACCAAGACGAACATTAGCTGCTTTCAATGCAATATCTGACAAACGATGAATGGCCATGCCAGGAGCAACCTCAATCCACAAACATGAATCACCTTCGACAGGCAAAAAACCCATCGATGCCGTACCCATGTATGCTGCAAGCTGTGGCTGCAACGAATCAATAAAGACATACGTCCTTAATTCAATCATTTAAAAACTCCATTCATCGAGTTGAGACAAAACAGCATTTAATGCTTTTGTGCGATGACTCACTTCTAGTTTAGTTTCGAGCGAAATCTCTGATCCCGCTTTGACATAGTCATGAAACCACATAATAGGATCATAACCAATGCCGTAATCTGTTCTTTTTTCCGTTAGGATTTCGCCATTCCAATACCCCATACCAATCAAAGGAGTTGGGTCTTCAGCATGACGAACAAACACCATTGCGCAAACATATCATGCCTGTCGTTCACTCCAAGGCAAGCCCTTCATTTCGTCGAGAACTTTGAGCAAGTTGTGCTCATCATCTACTGGCTTACCTGCACCGTCTTCAGCATAACGAGCTGATAGAACACCAGGTCGGCCACTCAAGGCTTTTACTTCCAAGCCTGAATCATCCGCAAGTGCAGGCAAACCTGTTTTCTCACTGGCAAAACGCGCTTTAATCAATGCATTTTCTAAAAAAGAGACACCATCTTCGACAGCCTCGTCTTTAAAACAGCGTTTTTGAGGCATCGCATCAATCCCATATTGTTTTAATATAGGATCAATCTCCGCAATCTTATGAGGATTGCCTGTTGCTAAAACAATACGTTTTACATGCATGAAAGAGAAATCATCTCAACATTGGAAACAAACACTGTTAAATGATGGCCTCGAGACAAATAATGCTTACACACATCTTTAAGTGAATCCATTTGACCCTCTTCTAGAAGAAGCAAAATCAATACCTCGCTGTCACCATCCATTTGACCACTATGCCATCCTGAATCACCTTCACCACGCGCATCAAACACTGTGTAATTGGCAATTCCTACCTTGTTTAATCGCTTAATGATTCGTGGCTCAAGACCTGAGTCTGCAATAATCTGAACTTGTTTTGCTGTACAACCTTTAACACTCATACACTCACCTTTATGCCACTAAACCTTGGTAGTAAATCGCCATATTATAGAACAATGGGATGCCAATCACGACATTGAATGGAAAAGTTACACCCAAAGACAATGCCAAGTAATACGAAGGGTTTGCCTCAGGCACACCGTAACGCATGACCGGTGGAACCGCAATATATGATGCAGACGCACTCAATATTGCAACAAGTAGAGCACCACCCGCTGTAAAGCCTAAGAATGACACAGCAACCACTACACCAATAGTGCCACCAATAATCGGCATAATGATACCGAATGCAATTAGGTATGCACCGCCACCTTTCTTAAATGCATCCAAGCGCTGTGCTCCAACAATACCCATTTCCAATAAGAATAAGCAAAGTACGCCCATAAAGATTTCTTTTGTAAACGGATACAACGTAGCCATATTTTCAGGAGGAACAACCGCACCAATAAACATAGCGCCAAGAAGTACCAAAACAGAACCATTTGTGAAGGCTTCCTTCAACAAAGGCCCCCACTCTGTTTCAGGTGCCTGTTGAGTCTTCATTTCACCTGAAGCTTGTAAACGTTTACGGGCAAGCGCAGCTAAAACAAGACCAATGATAATGGCTGGTGACTCCATCATTACCATCATAATAATTGGGTATGTCTCAAACTCTATTTTTGAAGCTTCAAGAAAAGCGATCGCCGTTAAAAAAGTACCCGCACTCACGGATCCATAGTGTGCCGAAATCGCAGCAGCGTTCATTGAATCAATCTTATTACGGAATCTAAGTATCCAGTAACCAATGATTGGAAGTACAAACCCAAGAACAATGGCCCAGAAAATAGACTGAACAGCAATTCCTAGATCAGCTTTACCTAATTCAGCTCCACCCTTCAAACCGATAGCCATTAAAAGGTAAATTGAAATACCTTTAGACATGCCGTCAGGGAATTTAAGATCTGAATCAACGAACTTAGCAATTACGCCTAGAATAAAAAATAATATCGCAGGTATCAATAATGCATCTATGCCCATTTGATTGCTCCTGTGTAAATTTAATTTGACTTATGAATATAGTAAGACAGTCATCTACAAAAAAATAATTGAAGAAAACTGTCAAACCCATTGATCTTAATCAATGGGTTGATCCAAAACCATTAAGTGATATCGTCATCGTAATCTTTAAAACGCGTAAAGTATTGACGGACAATCGTTCCGGCTGGAAGGTTATCAATATGAGAGAAAATAACCGAATGAATAATGGCGTGAATGACTAGTGTAATAATAAGGCCTTCGAAGATACCCACTTTAAAGACTAAGACACCACACATTGTCGCAAGTAATAGCGCATAAGGTCCAAAATGTGCAACATGCAACAGACCCATCACCATTCGAATACCCACGAACGTCATGATAATAGCCAAAGCGAAATATGGCAGGTTATCTAGGAAATGAACGTTAAATACAAAGAATGTAATCATCAAACCAATAATCAAAACTGAGAATTTAGTATATGCACCTGCCAAACGGTTTGTTGAACTCTTAGCCAAGCCATCTAGGTTTGTCATTCCTCCGAAGAAACTAGAACCCATGTTCGATGCCCAGATTGACAAAAGGCTATTGTTCGAGTTACATGGTCTTTTTAAAGGATCGATTTTTTCGATGGCGGCATTACTCATTACCTGCTCAATAACATCGACAACAGCAAGCATCAAAGCAAAGAAGATTGCATAAACCCATAAGTAAACAGAGTCAAAATCTGGCGCAGGGAATCCAATCGTAAACTCGACATCCTCAACTTTCAGCATGTTTAGTTCAAAGAACTGGGCTGCAACAATACCAAAAATAATTAGAACAAAGTATGGCAAGGCAGGCTTAGTGTCCTGAAATTTATTGAACAATACCAGGAATACGCCGGCTCCCACGATCGAAAGAATAAGGACAATTACCTGATCGCTAGATAGACCTGATTCTGCAGCAACCGCTCCCGCAGGTGCCATCCATAAGAATGGAAGAAACTTCAACGCAATTTTCAAACCGATGCCAGCCAATAATCCCTCTACGAGATAAGTTGGAACGGCCATAAGCAAATAGCGTTGTAAATTAAATTTCCAAATTATTGCTTGAAATGATGCAGTCAAGAAGATGATGAATGCCATATTCTCGATGCCGAATGTTGCCACACCCATTGCCAAAATAGGCGCAAGACCAGCAGCTATCCCAGGAGCACCAATGAAATTACCTGGACGGAACCAAGCAAACAAGAAACCAATAAATGATGCAAATGCAACAGTTGCAAGCCCTACTTGAATCGGGTAATCCGACATCATCGCAATACCAATAGAAAGTGGTATTGCCATCGTCGCTGTAATTACACCCGCTTGAATATCACGAACTGCGTACTCAGAACGAAATGCTGCTGAGCCATGGTCCTTTACTTCATCATTACTTTGTGTCGTTGTATTTTCAGCCATATCTTTTTCTATTTAATAGCACTCTAAATCCTACTTAAGAAAGTGGGATTGAGTATGCCGCTTAAATCTCCAAATCTATAACCAACAATTTTTGTCGGTTTTTTATTAAGTCAAAAAATTGGGGGTCTCTTACGATTCCCCCGCTAAACACTGAATAAAATTCTATATATGAAAATTAATCAGGCCACACGCGACGACGCGCGAATGACGAAATCTTATCAGCGATGTGCTGAGTCGATTGTTGTTTAGTTGATGTCGAAGCTGGTGCTTTTTTTGCTGCCGGCTTGCGAACAGGCGCTTTTTTAGCTGTCGTCTTAGCAGGAGTCTTCTTAGCAGAACTAGCTGAAGTCGACGAACTGCGAGTTGCAGCTTTTGGAGCAACAGTTTTAGCTGGTGCCGGTTTAGCAGGCGCTTTTTTAACACCAGGTTTAGCTTTATCTGCAGGAAGCGTTGGTTTCGCTTTAGCTACAGGCTTTGCTGATGTTGTAGTTGCAGCTTTCACTGCAGCCGATACAGATGTCGGACTTGAGTTATTACTGTCAGTAGTTGCCATATTAGACCCTTTTAAGAAGAATGAGACATTTGATTAAAACATTCCTCGATATCATGAGCGAGTTGATGATCCAAATCAGATAGTTCACCACCATCTTGCGAATAAATAATAATAGACACATGGCTGCGACTAAAACTAATATTCGGGTGGTGATCTAACTTCTCGGTAACATCCGCAACGTCATCGAGAAAGTCTCGCATAACGTCGTAATCATCAAATTCAAAGCGAGCCTCTAAAGTGCCTGCTCTTTTTTTGACTTTCCAACGTTCACTCATACAAATGCTCTCGTTGGTACATGCGCTGTCGTCAATGATTGATAGTATTCTTCCAACCACGCGTTAACACGAATTAACTGTGACTGTTCTTCTTCTAACAATCGGCTAAACAATGCGAAATCATCCATCGCACCCACATTTTGTGAAAACCTTACAGCTTCGCCATAAAGTTGAATGAGCGCAAGCTCACGCGCTTCACAAGTACGTAGTGCTTCAGCAATTGATGTCGCCGGAGTCGCAGGAGATAGTACAGAACCCGCAGGTAATGCACCATAACTCACCATGCGATCTGTAATCAGATTTGCATGTTGAAACTCTTCATTAGCCAAAGTGACGAAATTTTCAGCAAAGTTCATCTCACCGCGATATTTCGCTAGAGATGCCTGAGCCAAATAATGTTGACCCGCTGAGAATTCCAGAGACAACGCGCGACCAAAGTACCCCAAAACTTGAGAATGACCACCTGCTTGAGCTTGAACACCTGCTTGAGGGTAAGCACCAGCACCTGGCATCATCATGCCTTGCATATTTGGTTGCATATTAATCTCCTAGTACCGAAG
>JAAZVR010000120.1 GCA_018623305.1 Thiotrichales bacterium
AGCTTTCGATATTAGCAAAGGCTTGCTCTGACTGTTGACGAACAATGTCTTCAAACTGCATAGAACGAATCGCGGACGACACTTGTTTATCAACACGCTCAATCACACTCGTGATATCACCCAAACATGATGAAATGTTACTGTTGATTCGATCCAGATTGCCAAGGATTCCATCCATACGACCTTTGGAAGTAACCGCATCTTGCATGTCTCGAGTCGCCACCAAACACTCTAACTTCTGGATTTTGGCGTTTGCCTATCAAATTAAATGATTACATAGCGACAGAATATGACATCAAAGGGCCCTTTAACTGGCCAGTCTTACACAAGGTTTAGCTGATTAAAAGTAATCAATTCTTTCAATTCATCCTTAACGCGAACATTGCCTTCATTACTGCCTGTGCCTTTATTAAACAAATTTTTTTCCCGCTCAGAACTCACCCCTTCAAGCTTATCAGCTCGATAAATGCCCTGACGAGCATGATCTAAAACATTGGTATCCAAGTCTGTTGCAAGAATTTTGAGATCCCAGCCAGAGAGGCTACCCATGGCCTCTTTGACTGTCATTGCAATAGAGTATGGCTCCTCACCAATCGAGCAGGCAGATGACCAAATTCGGATGCGCTTATCTTAAGCATGTCGAGCCTTAGCTTCTGGAATAATTCGGCTTGCAAGCTGTTCAAAATGATGATTTTCTCTAAAGAAAAACGTCAGGTTGGAAGTGATTGCATTAACAAAATGCGTTAACTCTTCTTCTTGATTTTCATCAACATAATCTAGATATTGCTAAAAACTCTGCATGCCATGAAAACGAATTCGTTTCGCAAGTTGGTTATAAACCAAATTACTGAGCAACAACTTCGAGTCTTAATGCCTTCTAAATCGCAGCCTCAAACGGAAAATCGCATTGAAATTGCACTTTTAAAACCTAATCTATCACTGCAGAATTTCAGTTTTAATTTTTTTAGAGAGTATTAAGAAGAAACCGAACGCTCAGCCGATATTTTTGAATTCGAAATACAATTCGAACATCTAGGAGGGTTGCAAGAAAAGTTGAGTCACAGCGATGCGTTACTGGACATTAGACTGTGGCTCTCAAACCCTTCAAGACATAAAAGTTTGAGTGTAAAGTTAGATGTAATGCGAGTGTACATAAAAACGCACATTCATCACAACAACATTCGAATTCAGTTATTCATTGGACATCGAAATTCGGAAGCTTTTCCAAGCCCTGGCCAGCTTCTATATCAAAAAACTTAGCTTGACCAGACGGCACACTTTCATATATTTTGGGGTAGAGCATCTGTCCATCCCGATAAAAGTGGCCAAGCTTTAAGATAAATTCAGAAGGTAGCTCATCAAACAACCACAGTGACTCTCCAACCTCCGCCAAATCATAACCGTAGGCTTTGAGCGAAACTCTGGAGCTCAGGCGTTGCATCGAAATCTGCTGATTATCTTCGGCTGAAAATACCCATTGATCAGGCGAGATGACAGAGAGTTGAGTTAACTCATCTTTCGAAAACCTAACATTCTCTTGCGATCTATATAACCAAACCAGGTGCCATTTCCCCATCTGTAAGTAATTGAGATAAGGCCTCAATTGTCTGAAGAGTCTTTCCGAGCCTTCAAAAACAATTACCCCTTGCTGGTCTTGCTGTGATGAAATGGTATCAAAAGGCTGATTAAGCACCTCGTTCAACACCTCTCCTCGCTGATTCACCCACAATGCACCAGTAATTTCAGAGAGTTTTTGATTTAAATTTGACTCGGTGTAAACAATCTCATCAAAAAGTGCACCCTGCTGTTCAATCAATTGAGTTTGGATTCGATTAACCCAACTAGGCACATCTTTAGACTCTGGATAAAGCAGTACCGTAGGTGAATGACCAGACAAAATGGCTAACATGAAAGAATCTAGATCCAGCAGCTTTACATTATCAGACAAACTAAATGATAGAAGCATTGGATTGGCTACGGCCTCAATTTCATAAAAACCAACCACCTGAGGAATATTTATGCTGGCTGTATTATTTGGCTTTAGAGGGCCTAATAGCAGTGCATAATTTGATAAATCAGACTCAGAATCACTCTCGACTCGATCGAGAATAACAGCGCTTTCGCAGCTTTTAGCAAAGTACTCTTCTACACCTTCAAAAATAGATTCGCTCGCCTGATTATGCGATGAAAAAGGGAGTATTACAGCCACTGGTGATGGGCAAACCGCTCCTACATTGAGTGGGTGAGATAGAGCACAAAGTAAAAGCACATTGCGCACCAGGCGCATTACTGAATATCTACTTGTTTCAATACACTTGAGAATTTACGCGCCCAAGGAGACAACCAGCGCACTTTCTGTTTCAGCTGTTTAGAAACCAAATCAGCTTCTTCTTGTGTGGCGAAATCGCCATAAACCAATACATAATCCACAACGCCCGTTGTTTTTGATGCCTGTGAGGGATAAATATATGCTTCTTCTAAACCCTGGTTCTTAACAAACTCTTCAAGTTTTTGTTTGTCTTTCAATCGCATCAACTGAAGTGTGACACGGTTTTGATCCCGCTGCTCGATCCAGCTCAGAGGCTTCTGTTGTTCTTCAACGATTGCCAATGCAGGTTCTGGCTGTGCCTTCACCGGTTGTGAGGAATCAAGATCAGGCTCTTTTGCTGGCAGTGTATCTGTCTTTGCCACTGTTTCAGTCGATTGAACCTGACCTAAAATAGCCAATTGCTGATTTAAGTAAGCCTGAATTTCATTCAGTGTTTTGACCACTTTTGTTTGGTCAACTTGAGCAGACTGAGCATTTGACTCGATCAACGATGCTACCTGTTCAATGGTTGCTCGCTCATTAATCGACTGCTGATGAATTTGAGCAATGACTGATTTAAGCTCAGCAACCTCTTCTATGTTTTGATTCACATCAGAAATCAGTGGTTCAACCTTGTTAATCAATACAGCATGGGCCTCAACTTGTTGTTTTACCAAAATAAAATCCGGCTCAGAAACCAACTTTTCACTTTTAGCTAAAGCCTCTTGATACAGAGCAAAACCTGCAACAATGCTGCGCAATTCTGACAATTGCTCTTTCTGGGCTTCATTCGTTGACTTGAGTGTTGCGACCTGATCTTTTAAATCAGACATGACCACCATCGTTTCTTCCAATTTCTGAGAGAACGTCATGTAGCCAAAATACATAGCCACCATTAGCGTCAATGTGACCGAAGACACCAGTACAGATCCAAGGAGATTGTTTCGCGGTCGAGCTTCACTTTGAACAGAAGTAGATGAAGAACTCGTTATTTGAGGTGTTGGAGTTATTCTTGGTGGAGAAACAGGTTTTTCTTCAACAATACTTTCAGCTTCGTCTAACAATTCTGAAAACTTTTGACCCGTTTGAAAAGATGGCCCTTTAGCCCTTTCTTCATTAGAATTAGCACTTGCGCGCTTTGGAATCTCATCTAACATGGCATTTCTGTTGTCTTGGTTAAATACATCGTTCATATCTGAGTGAAAGTTTCCGCTATTAGATTTTTATCAGTAGTTTGATTTTACATTGCTTTGGCGCAATAGTGTGAAGGCTAGAAATAAAAAAACCACCTGAAGGTGGTTTTTTAAAAAGTGGCGTCCCCTAGGGGACTCGAACC
>JAAZVR010000121.1 GCA_018623305.1 Thiotrichales bacterium
CAGCTGATGTTCTTTAGAAACGGCCAACAACTGGGCAGTCGTTCGTTTTTCCCGCAACATTCAAGTGGTGCAGGTATAGAACAAGTCATATTGGCGTTTGTTGGGCAATATTATTTGGACAATCAACAGCGTCCGCCTTATGTTTTATCTGATGTTGATAGCAACGAACTGGAAGACCTAACGAAGCTGATCGCTCGTCATACAGAATCACCTTTTGAGTTCAAAAAGCCACACAGAGTTCAAGAGAAACAATGGGTTAAGATGTGTTCTTTAAACGCAGAGAAAGCATTGGATCAGCGTTTAAATCAAAACAAACTCGCCATGGAACGACAACTTTCGCTTCAATCAATTTTAGAACTGCCTGAAGTCCCTAATCGTATTGAATGTTTTGATATTTCTCACAGCAGTGGCGAACATACTAAGGCCTCATGCGTGGTGTTTGAAAACGGTCAACCTAAAAGCAGTGATTACCGGATTTTTAATATTGAAGGCATTACTGAAGGGGATGACTATGCAGCCATGCACCAAGCGTTGACTCGACGCTATCTGCGCGTGGTTAAAGGTCAAATCCTAGCGCCGGATTTAATCATCGTGGATGGCGGTAAAGGCCAGATGAGCCAAGCACAATCCGTGTTAAAAGAATTGAACCTCAGTCAAATTCCTTTCGTCGGCATTGCAAAAGGGGAGACTCGAAAACCGGGTCTGGAAACCTTAATTATTCCACATTTGAATGCGGAAAAAATGCTCAGCAATGATTTGCCTGGTCTGCATTTAATGCAGCATATTCGAGATGAAGCCCACCGATTTGCTATCGAAGGCCATCGTAAAAAACGAGCCAAAGTTCGAACCACTTCAACATTAGAGCAAATCAACGGTATTGGTGCAAAAACGCGCCAAAAATTACTGCTGCATTTTGGAGGCCTCAAAGAAGTGCAAAATGCGGGTGTTCAAGATTTAATGAAGGTCGAGGGCGTTGGCAAAAATACGGCTCAAATCATCTACGACCATTTTCACGGAGAATAGGGTATGTTTAATCAACTAAAACCTCATACGACACTTCCTTTACTGGGAGTGATTCCATTTGTAGCTGGTAGCCTTGGCCTCTACATTGATTACAACCTACAGTTTATACATGTTGTTCTTTCTGCCTATGCACTGATGATTGTCTCGTTTATGGCGGGCGTTCATTGGGGGCAGCATTTATCAATCGACAATGGAATGTCGAAAAAACTTGCGCTATCTAGCAATGTCATCGCTTTGATGGCTTCGGTTGGTTTTTTTGCACTTCCGTTTCATGTGTTCTACCTTTTAGCGGCTGTGTTGTTGCTGGTAATTTTGATTGTCGATCTGTGTTACAAACCCGAACTTGGACTTTGTGATGCATACAAGAAAACTCGAATTATCGTGACGACAATCGCCGCTGTTTCTCTGTCAATCAGTTTTGGTTTAGGAGTGATGCATGGATAATCACTTTGACTCCATTGCTGATATTTTTAACCAATCTTGGCATTTCTCAGATCGCTACAAAACGTGGATGGTGGACCATATTGTTGAACATTTAGGCCTTCAGCCATCAGATATTTTGGTGGATTTAGGCGGTGGCACTGGTAATTACACGGTAAAAATCGCGCATCAGGCTCAGTTATCACACAAAGCATTTTGTGTTGAGCCATCAGCTGAAATGTGTGCAGAAGCTCGTAAACTTAATGAATTAGAAGTGATACAGGCCTGTGCTAATAGCTTTGTAGAAATTGAAGGACTTACTTACAACAAAGTCTTAATGAAGGAAATGGTGCACCATATTTCCGATCGAAACCAGGTTTGGTGCGATTTACATTGTTCACTGCAGCATGCTGAAAATGGGGCATTATTAATTGTGACTCGTCCACAAGAAACGCCCATCCCTTTGTTTCAAGCAGCGAAACAACAATTTGCTTCAAATCAACCGAGCCATAAAACATTGATGGCCGAACTTGAAACGGCTGGCTTTACCGTAAAGTATGCAGTTGATACCTATCAGGTTAATATGCCTAAAGAGCGTTGGTTTTCTATGCTTAGAAATCGTTTTATGTCAGATTTGTCTTACTTTACAGACGACGAAATTGAACATGGCATTCATGAATTAGATATGAACCTGGGCAAGAGCAATGAAATTGTGCTCAGTGACCAGGTGTTGTTCATTCATGCGAGTGGTTGATCTTGGGGATTTGAACCAAGAAACGAGCACCTGATGAAGTATTATGCACTTCTAGACGACCGTGGATATTTTTTTCCATAATCATTTTAGCCATGTATAAACCTAGGCCCGTTCCATTCAACTCATCCTTAGTGGTAAAGTAGGGCTCGAAAATGCGAAGCATCACATTTTCAGGAATTCCCCCTGCAATACATTTACACAATGTTGAATTCGCATATCATCGATCGCGAGTACATCTGAAATTAACTCTTGAACACTAAACTAGGGCATCGAGTGCTTCTAATCCGTTTTGCGCAATCACGTATTGCCATTCAGTCATTTCAAAAAATAGTTCGACTGCTTCTCGAGTGTCAGCATTGTCATCGACAAATAAAATATTCATTTGGCCTTTTCAAGAGATATTCTAAAATACCCTAGTAATCTACATCAGAAACACGGGGCGCCTTTATGAATCAACAAAAACTTGAACATTGCATGACTCAATGTTTGAGCCTCGCTCAACAATCCCAAAATCAAACGCTTGATTTTTTGTTTACCGCTACAAACTGGGTTAGGGCGCTCCATCAGTTGATTCATGGCATGCAATTAGAGCGCGGTGCTACCGTGATGACAATGGCATTTGCAGAATCGTCAACCGTACAAAGCCAACTGCAACACTACCGCAGCGAGTTTGAAAAAAGTACGGCTCATTTTGTTGAAATCACATCACACATCGATCAAATCACATCGGTGATCGCATCGCACAGTATCTATTTACGTCTGGCTAATTTATTTCGCCTTATTGATGATATCCAACAACTGCGTGAACTCATTGATACAGGAGCGATTTCAGTTGAAAAGGCCGCTTTGCAATTTACCCATATTATTGATGAAATGTTGGCGTTCATTTTTGAACTTGCTGAATACAGCACCGACCCAGAGATTACACGTTCGATGTTGGCCCTGTTTAATTTCATGCAGGCGAAAGAATTTAATGGTCAAGAGCGAGCCCTGGGCGTGCTGATTCTCAGTCAATCGACTCATGATTTGATGATTCACCATCGCTTTGAGAAAATCGTGGATGAACAAAATGCCTACATGGAAGCTTTTCTTTTATTTGCCGAAGAGAATGAACGTCAGGCTTTAGAAAACATCAACCAAAGTGAAATCACCCAAACCATACAGGCTTGGCGATCAAAACTGTTAAATGAACCCACGAAGGATCTAGATTTAGCGACAGGTTGGTTTGAGTTATTAACCGAAAAAATGGACGGTCTTCAAGTCATTGAAGACACCCTGATTAGCCTGCTGCAAATCATCAGTGCCAAGCGTCGTGCGACGAATACTGTAGCCCCCATTAAGTCGCCTGCTTTATCGATGGATCTAAAAATCGATCAAACTGGATTCAATAAAACCTTAGCCAGTGTTGCCGGCATCTCGCACCTATTAATTCAGGAGTATCGCTC
>JAAZVR010000122.1 GCA_018623305.1 Thiotrichales bacterium
AGGCGGGTAAAACAGGTGTTGATCTAGGCGCTGCACCGGGTGGTTGGACATTTATTTTGGTGGAACACAATTTACGGGTTTCAGCAGTAGATAATGGTCCAATGCAGTCAGAGTTGATGGCAACGGGTAAAGTTGAGCATTACCGTGAAGATGGTTTTAAATTTAAGCCGCAACGCCCTGTCGATTGGTTGGTGTGTGATATGGTTGAAAAGCCTCAGATGGTGGTCAAACGTATGGCGCATTGGTTTGTTCAAGGGTGGACTGATCGAGCGGTGTTTAATTTAAAACTGCCAATGAAAAAACGATACGGTATTGTTTCTGAGGCGTTGGAAGATTTTCTTGAAGAGCTCGACCGCCATAATATTCAGGTCGAGCTAAAAGCGCGTCAACTTTACCATGACCGTGAAGAAATCACGGTCTATGCGGCGCGAATCAAAGAGTATTAGAAATCCATCTCCATTTCCATAAAAATGCGAGATGCGTTTTTACGCCAAAGTAAGTCATACACATTGACCTCTTTCCATTGGGTTTGGTCAATGTTGTAGGCCTCGGTCATATCCGCACCGTCATCAATTAACTCGCCCACTTTTTCCCGCATATAGCTTAAATAACCTACGGTAAATTCACGAATGGTTTTCATATCGGTGATATCGCCGTGTCCTGGTACAACGATTTCAGCGTTTAATTTCTCCATGTTTTCCCATGAGATTAACCACTCTTTAGTATTGCTGTATGAGAACAATGCGATCATGCGTTGGTGGTAAGCAATATCGCCCGCAATCAAAACTTTCTGTGATGGAATCCAAACGGAGGCGCCACCCGGTGAATGGGCTTTACCAAACCAAATCAATTCAATCTCAGTATCGCCCAGTTTCAACGTGCGTGAATCAGCAAAGGTTTCATCAGGCAGCTCAATGCGAGTATCCATTGCGTATTCCCCCATCATGCGTTTCATGCCTTCAAAGTCAGCTTGCGCGTGAGAGTTCATTAAAGCCAATGCTTTTTCTTGCGCAATAATCGTCGCACCTTGATCTTTCCAATAACCATTGCCCAACATTGCATGGCCTTGGCCATTTTCATTAATGACGTATTTAACGGGTTGGTCGGTGATTTGTTTGATTTCTGCGTGCAATGATCGGGCAAGCCAATTGTTGTCGGCAGCATTGACAACAACAACGCCATCGCTCGTTACGATAAAGCTTAAATTGTTGTTTAGCCCTTTGTTTTCAAAAGTTGGATTACTTTTTGCACCGATAACGGTGTAGATGTTGGGTGCTACTGTTTGAACGTTCATATCCATTAAAGGTAAATCTTTAGCGAAGACGGTTTGGGTCATTAAAGCCGCAGATAATGTTAGCCAATGTTTTAGTTTCATACTCAATCCTCCTGAGCGATGCTTTTCCAAGCATGTTGTAATAATTCGTCAATATATGTATCGGCGGTGTTTTCAAGTACACCGTCAAGTTGGTATTCAATTAACCTGAGTAAACTGCCAAAGGTGAGCGAAAGCGCAACCCAAATATCCATTGGAGCAATGTCACCTTTTTTTATCCCATGCTGAACAATGGTTTTCATTCTTAAAAAAGGTTCGGAAACACACAAAGGTTTTTCATCAGGTAAAAATTCACGATGCGCCTGTTTGATGATAAAGCGTGTGAGTTCAGGTTTTTCGTTCACCATTTGCGCAGCCATTTGGTAAACCGCTTGAATTCTGTCAAAAGTCGTGGGTTGTTCCAAAAGGATGTCATCCATCTTTTCAGTTATATGACTCAGAACCTCGGTAAACAACGTTTTAGCAATTTCGTCCTTATTGCTAAAGTGGTGGTAAATCGCTCCCGTGCTAACATTTGCGTGTTTTCGGATGTCGTGTATCGACACCGAGTGAAAACCTTTTTCAGTTAAAAGGATTAAGGCACTGGATAAGGTTTTACCGCGCGCGCTGTCGTCAAACATATGATTCTCCGTTACCGAACGAATGTTCGTTCGGTAATTATTCTGTCACACTTTGGCGAAAAAAACTACAATGACGCGAAAGAAAATGAAGGAGTTGATATGCATATCTTGGGTGATTTGGATCCGCAAACGTTTTTAAAAGACTACTGGCAGAAAAAGCCTCTACTGATTCGTGGTGCGATACCTGATTTTGAAAGTCCGATTGAACCTGCGGAATTAGCAGGCCTTGCGATGGAAGACGATATTGAGGCGCGCATTGTGATGGAAAAAGGCGGCTCTAAGCCTTGGGAGTTGCGTTCGGGTCCTTTCTCAGAAGAAGACTTTACTTCTATGCCTGAATCTCATTGGACGTTATTGGTTCAGGAAGCCAACAAGTGGATTCCTGAAGTTGAGGCAATGATTCCTTTATTTAACTTCATTCCTTATTGGATGTTTGATGATGTGATGATCAGTTATGCAGCTGATCAAGGCTCGGTGGGCCCCCACTTCGATCATTATGATGTGTTCTTGTTTCAGGCCTACGGCAAACGTCATTGGCAAATAACCGAACAAGATTGCGTGGAAAGCAATTACATTCAAGGCGTTGATTTGCGTTTGATGAAGCGTTTTGAAGTGGAAAAGGAGTGGACTTTAGAGCCTGGCGATATGTTGTATCTGCCGCCTAAAGTAGCCCATCATGGCGTGGCTCAAGGGGACTGTATGACCTTCTCTTTCGGTTATCGCAGTTTAAGAACAAAAGAATTATTTGAGTCGATGGCGGATTTTTTAGGTGAAAAGCTTGCTCAAAATCGCTCGATGGATGCGATTTATCGCGATGAGAAAGATCATTTGCATAAACACCCAGGCCGAATTGTGCCAGAAGCCGCTTTGATTGCTCGCGATATGTTAACCAAGGCCATGAATAACCCTGAATGGATGTCAGAGTGGTTTGGTAAATATGTTACACAACCACAAGGCAATTCGATGGATGATCTATTCGATGATGGCCTCTCTCGCGAATCTTTTTTGGATGCGGTTATGTCTGGTGCGGACATTGAGCGCAACCCCGCTGCGCGAATCGGTTGGACGACATTATTGCATGGCGAAGAAAAACGTTTTCAGGCGTTCGTCAATGGTGAGATGTCCTTGGTGGATGATCTGGATGAGCAATGTCTGATTCGATATCTGGCGGATGAATATCTTTGGGAGACTGATGAAATCCGTTCGAATTTGAACAGTGACAGTGCGCAAACTCGATTGTTTGCGCTCTACTCTCAAGGTGTGCTGGGGTTAGCTGAGTAACGCTCGTACACGCTCTAGGTCTTCAGGTGTATCCACACCTGGACCCATTTCAACACAGGCGGGTTCAACATGAATGGATTCGCCGTGCCAAAGCACTCTCAATTGCTCGAGTGCTTCAATTTTTTCTAATTTACATTCAGGCCACTCTACGTATTTCTGAATAAAACCCGCTCGATAAGCGTATAAACCAATGTGTCTAAACCAAGGATAATCAGGGAGTTCAGTTGGTTCTTGCATAAACTCATCACGTGCCCAAGGCTGAGGTGCTCGGCTGAAGTTTATCGCCAAACCCGCCGCATTGGTGTGCACTTTGACGATATTTGGATTGAACAAATCAGGAATTGAGTTGATGGGTTCGCATAATGTGGCCATACCA
>JAAZVR010000123.1 GCA_018623305.1 Thiotrichales bacterium
ATATCTTGCTATTACGCCATGTGAAATGTGGATTAATTGTGGTTCGATTGCCTTGAATTTTACTGGCGTCTCGATGTTTAAAGTCCACCCATTGAGAACTCAAACGCCAGTTGAGTTTAGATGAGACTTGACCCGACAAACGATCATTGATTTCTGGCAAACGCTGATAGCCACCGCTCGATAACGTCAGCGGTTTGTAATCGTGCAAGTTGATATTAAAACTGTGGCCTGTGTCAGAGTAATTTAAATGCGCATGACGGTAGAGTTGATTTTGGTCAGTGGTCTGCTCAACCAATGGCAGTTCTCGATACACCTCAATATCAGAGACATCTTGTACATCGAGTTTGGCGCTCCAGTTCGGATTCAATTGTTGTTGGTGTTTTAAATGCCCCATCCAGCGGTCATCGTTCAGTGTGTCGTCACTCAACCATGCGGCATTGAATTCACCTTGATAATTCGGCTGTAAATAACGAAACTCATTGTCGAGCAAGACGCCACGGTTTGAAATGTTTGTCACCGTTAGAGTGTCATCCATATTCGGGGCAATAGCCCAGTAATAAGGAACTCGGATGTAATCGTTTTCTAACTTGGAGCCGTAACTGGGAATTAAAAAACCTGTTTTACGTTCACCGAGGGGGAAGGTCAAATAAGGCGAGTAAAAAATCGGCACGCCTTTAAATTCAATCCGAGCGTGTTTTGCAGTGCCGACTTGTTCTTCATCGTCCAAAATCATTTCTGAGGCCTTCACCGACCAATCAGGCTTTTCTTTCATACAACGTGTGAATTCTGCAGGTGTTAGCGTTGCCAGTGTTTGATTTTGCACATCAAGCGTTTCAGTTTTGGCTTTAAACTGCTTATCTCGAATGCGCACATGGCCTTGAGCGGTTAAGTGCTGAGTCGGCTCTGAATAATGAATTTCTTCGGCAAGGATTTCCTGCGTCTGCTGACGGACTTTCACGTTTCCGCTAAAATCAAATTCCCCTGACTTCGTTTGAGCCGCTTTATCGGCATCAATTTCCGTTTGATCGAGGTAGGGCAGAGGCTCGGGCTGACAAGCCGTTTGTGCCATGATAGGTGCAGATGCAGTGCTTAAAATAGCGATGAGTAAACGATTGAACATGAATCTAATACAGTATTAATTATCCGTGAATTCTTCTCGACTCCAAGCCATAAGTCAATGGCTGACTGACCTTTTCCCTTCCTTTGAAGGCCTTTTAACCCCAGTTGCGGGCGATGCGAGTTTTCGAGCTTATTTTCGCATTCATATTGATGGGCAAACCTGGATTGTAATGGATGCGCCGCCTGAACACGAAGATGTGCGCCCGTTTTTAAACACCCAAGCGATGTTTGAGGCCTTGGGCGTGCATGTTCCACACATCAAAGCGCAGAATTTAGAACTCGGTGCTTTAGTCCTTGAGGACTTCGGTGATACAGCGTATTGGCCGTGTTTTCACAAGGGGCAAACCGCATTGTATTCGCAGGCTTTGAAGGCCTTGGCGGATTGGCAAATGAAGGCGGTGCGTTCTGATTGTGATGTGCCAGATTATGATGCGGAAAAGCTCCAACAAGAAATGGATTTGTTGACCGAATGGTATTTACCGAAAGAACTGGGTGTTTCAGCTACAGACGAGCAGTTAGCACGGCTGAAGGTGATTGAACAGGCTTTGCTCGAGCGTGCTTTGGCCCAACCTCAGACCTTGGTGCATCGTGATTTTCACTCACGAAATTTAATGGTGATTGAAGGCGATAAACCGGGCGTGATTGATTTCCAAGATGCCGTTTGGGGCGCTTGGACTTATGATGCCGTGTCGCTGTTGAAAGATTGCTATATCGAATGGCCGCGTGAGCAAGTTTTGACTTGGCTGCGTGCGTATTACGATGAATTGACCTGCCAAGGCTTTGAGCGTGATTGGGATGCGTTTGTGATTGATTTTGATTGGATTGGTTTGCAGCGTCACATCAAAGTGTTGGGGATTTTCGCGCGTTTGCATTGGCGCGATGGGAAGTCTGGGTATTTAAAAGACATTCCGTTGACCTTGAGGTATGTTCGTACAACGTCGGCACTGTATCCAGAACTGGCTGATTTGAATGAGTTGTTGAACGAGTGGGGCGCACCTCGATGAAAGCGATGATTCTTGCCGCGGGGCGTGGTTCTCGTTTGCGCCCATTGACGGATACGGTTCCAAAGCCGCTGGTGCAGGTTCAAGGGCAACCGTTGATTGTTCATCATTTGATGAAGTTGGCGGACGTTGGTGTGACTGAGATTGTGATTAATCACGCGTGGCTGGGCGATCAGATTGAGGCGTGTTTGGGCGATGGTTCGCAGTGGGGCGTGTCGATTCAATATTCTCCTGAAAATGACGGTGGATTAGAAACGGGCGGCGGGGTTTATCAGGCCTTACCGTTATTGGGTGATGAGCCTTTTATTCTGATTAGCGCCGATATTTTTATGTCTATGAGCTATCACGATTTGGTGCATTTTCAAAGCATGGACGCTTTGGCACACTTGGTGTTGGTGGAAAACCCAGAGCACAATCCAAACGGTGATTTTGGTTTAACGCCGCAAGGCCTATTAACGAATGAAGCGCAATATACTTACAGTGGAATCTCGGTGGTGTCACCTCAATTATGGAAAGGCTTTGAAGCAGGCGTATATCCTATTGCGCCGATGTGGCGAAAGGCGATTGAGCAACAACAGTGTACTGCGGAATTATTTATCGGCGATTGGTCGGATGTGGGCACACCTGAACGATTGGAGGCCTTAAATGTCATCGTATGAAATCAACCCGATTGGACAGGTGCGCTCGTGTTTTGAAGAAAAGTTTTGCATTCCACGACAGCCGGGTTTGTTGAAACATGCCAAAGGTTGGATTGAATTGTCGGATGAATTTGCGCGTCCAGAAATGTGGCGAGGCCTTGAAGACTTTTCGCATATTTGGCTGCATTTTATTTTTCATGCCGAAGGCCACGAGAAATGGAACCCTATGGTGCGACCGCCTAAATTGGGTGGAAAAACGAAAAAAGGTGTCTTTGCGACGCGCTCTCCTCATCGTCCGAATCAGTTGGGTTTGTCCGTGGTGAAATTAGAAAAGATTATTTGGGAACCGCGCGTTAAGTTATTGATTTCAGCTGTGGATATCTTAGATAAGACGCCTTTGATTGATGTCAAGCCTTATGTGCCTTTCAGCGATGCTTTGCCGAATTCTGTGGGTGGATTTACGGAAAATCAAACACTTACAAAAGTCCAAGTGCAATGGTCAGAAAAGGCTCAGACACAGCGTGAGTATTTTTTACTCAATTGTTCTTATCTGTTTGATTTTATTGAAGATATTGTCTCTCAAGATCCAAGGCCTGCGTATATGGCTCGACAAGAAAACCATGAAAAAAATTATGGTGTTCGCGTCTATGGACTGGAAGTGAAATGGCATATGAAAGGCCACACAGCGACGATTCTAGAGATTGAAAATTTATCCCCAGAATCTGTGCAAAGAATTGTGGATAACTTTGGGGATGATTGTTAACAAAGTTGGATAAAAAGGCGGAATG
>JAAZVR010000124.1 GCA_018623305.1 Thiotrichales bacterium
CTCACAAGCGCAATTGAACTATGGGCCTTTGCAATCTCTGCAAACCGTTAAAAACCTCACACCTCAAATCATCGCAGATAAAGTCATCGAGATTCGCCAAAGCAAACTCCCAGACCCAACACAGATTCCAAATGCAGGCAGTTTCTTTACTAACCCGATTGTTTCTAACCAGCAATTTTTAGGCCTACAAAAACAGTATCCTGACATTGTAGGATTTGAATACAACAAGCAAATCAAACTGTCCGCCGCATGGTTAATTGACCAAGCAGGCTGGAAAACAAGGCCTACAAAAACAGGCGTGGTTGTTCACTCAACTCAAGCGTTAGTGGTGACAAATCCTAAAAACGCGAAAGGCCTTGAAATCAAGGCCTATTCGGATGCCATCATTGATGATATTTGGCAGAAATTCGAGGTCAAACTAACCCCAGAAGTGCGTTTTATTCGCTAAACATCAATTCAACGACCATTGAATTTCTTTGGCTTTGGCCACCTTTTGTTGTGCCGCCAACAAAGCTTGATGCGAGTTGGACTCAGACATGTCCGGATGCATCCATCGACCTTCCGCTAACGCCAGATATTCTTGGTGCAACTCCGCGCCAAAGAAGCGCTCAATGTCTTCCATATGATTACAATCGGCGAATAACGATTCAATGAGCTTCACTCGGCGCAAACGCTGAACACCCAACTCACCGAAACTCGTACACCATTCCAACGCATCCATCATCGCTTCATGATTTTCACTGCGCAAGGCCAGCCATAAGTGGAATTCACCCCAACGCATCCCGCTGAAGAAATGATCCGCAGGCAACAACCACCCCAAACTGTGCGAAACCAATTCATGCTCACTGATAGCGCACTCATCCAAGGCCTCGCTCAGTTCAGCTAATTCATCCGAATCTAACTCAGAAAAACGCAACACCGATGAACGAATCGACAGCACATCGTTTCGGTTTGCCCACAACATATCTTCAAACGGATACACCTCCGACATACCAGGCACCACCATGCGACACGCATACAAACCCACGTGTTCGAAATCTGCAATCAACAAACGACGACCTTCATCCTTCAGAATTGCCAAAAGTGTTTCATATTCTTCTTCTGTCGTGCCTGAAAAATCCCAATGCACAAAAGCATAATCGGGTTCGCCCCCAAAGAAATCAAAATGAATCAGACCGCTTGAATCAATAAAGTGCATTTCCAAATTATCAGACGACTCCACCACTTCCATATTCGACGTTGGATGCTGAAAGCCATCTAAATTATCTAAGCTGCGGCCTTGGAACAATTCCGTCAAAGTACGCTCAACCGCGACCTCAAAATTCGGATGCGCGCCAAATGAAGCAAAAACTTTACCGTCTTCAGAGTTTTGCATCGTCACATTAATCACAGGATACAAACCACCCATCGACGCATCTTTAACCCAGACGGGGTAGCCCAAACTTTCTAACTTGTCCAATGCTTCCATGATGACTGGATACTGCTCCAAAACTTCACGCGGTACATCTGGCAGTGCTCGCCCTTCGGCAATGATTTTGTTTTTCACCCAGCGCTCAAAAATCTCTGACATACCCTGAACACGCGCTTCAAATTTCGTATTACCCGCCGCCATACCATTACTGGCATACAAATTCGCCAAGGCATTGACAGGCATCAACACCGACTCACCACTCATCGCATCCGTCATCGGCAAAGCACAAATCCCGCGCTCGTTGTCTGAACTGTTGTAATCCAACAAATGCTCAAATTGCCATTCATTATTCGCATCATAAATCGACCAAAGTGACTCATCCAACAACTCTGCGCGCCAGTCTTGAGAAGACGGAATCCAAGCCTCATGTGGATAATGCTCCCATAGCTGCGCTTTATCCTCATCTTTCCACCAATAATCCGAAAAGAAGTAGTTCGTCGCCAAACGCTCTATAAATTCTCCTAATGCCGAAGCCAAAGCTGCTTTACGACTTGCGCCCTTACCATTGGAAAATAATTGCGGACAATTTATCTCACCAATATGCACCGAAAACACGTTAGGTACAGGGTTTAACCAAGATCGTTCTTCGATTTCAAACCCCAACTTTTCAAGCAAGGCCTTCATGTTTGCAATCGCATCTTCAAGGCTCGCATCTTTTCCAGTGATATAAGTTTTTTCTGTCATAACTTTTTTCCTGAGTAATTTTGTTGGGTATAAAATTGAAATGTAATTAATTGACGGAGGTCAATCATGAAACGTTGGTTATATGCTTCTCTACTGGCATTTGCAACTTCAGCGAATGCGTATGATATCAAAAATGGACATGAACTCGTCCAAGACGCTGAATGTTTAAAGTGCCACTCGACTGCGAAATTATTAACCTATGGTAAAGCCACTGACTATCCCAAACTTGAAGGTTGGGTATCGAGTTGCGCAAACCATTTTGGAGTGGACTGGTTTCCTGAAGACATTCAAGATGTAACTAATTATTTCGCCAAAGAAGTTTACAAATACCCGATTCCTGAGTAGTCAAATAAGAAAGGCCTCCAATTGGAGGCCTTGAGAGGGGAGTTTTAAAACTTTGTAAATGTTAAGCTAAAAGCTTATTCATACGCGCTACAAAATCTGCTGGATTTTTCAGCTGTCCACCTTCCGCCAATAGGGCTTGATCGAACAACACTTGCGCCCAATCATTCAAAGCATCGCCATCTTTATCTTTCACTTTATCAATAATGGCATGGTTCGGATTGATTTCCAAAATCGGCTTAGAACCTGGCATATCTTGACCCATTTGCGCCAAGATGCGTTCCATATTCGCGCCCATATCGTTTTCATCCGCAACTAAACACGCCGGTGAAGATTTCAAACGATGCGTGATTTTCACATCTTTCACTTGCTCGCCTAAGGCCTCTTTCAGCTTTTCAATCAACGGTGCTTTTTCTTCTTCCTGCGCTTTTTGAGCTTCTTTTTCTTCTTCCGAATCCAAATCACCTAAATCCAAATCACCCTTTGTCACTGACTTCAATGGCTTGCCATCAAACTCCGTCAAGTGAGTCGTCAACCATTCATCAATGCGGTCTGAAAGCAACAGCACTTCAACGCCTTTCTCACGGAAGATTTCTAAGTGTGGCGAACCTTTGGCCGCTTCATGGCTGTCAGCTGTGATGTAATAAATCGCCTCTTGCCCTTCTTGCATACGAGCAACATACTCTTCAAGGCTCACTTTTTGATCCGCAGAGTCATCCTGTGTCGTTGAGAAGCGCAACAATTTAGCGATCTTGTCTTTATTCGCTGTATCTTCGACGATACCTTCTTTCATCACTAAACCGAAGTTTTTCCAGAAAGTTTCAAAGTCAGACTGATCTTCGGCTTTCGCCATTGAATTAATCATGCCTAAGACTTTCTTCACGGAAGCCGCACGGATTTTGTCAATCACACGGTTGCCCTGCAAAATTTCACGCGAAACGTTCAATGGCAAATCATTTGAATCAACAAGACCACGGATAAAGCGTAAGTAATTCGGCATCAAATGATCTGA
>JAAZVR010000125.1 GCA_018623305.1 Thiotrichales bacterium
ATTGAAATGCAGCATTAAAACTCAGGATCCCAATCAACAATCATTTCTTGATCTTCCAGCGAAACTTCCAAAATAATGTCGTCCCATACATAAGGAATCAAACGCTCTCGATTGCCTTGCAAGATCATCACATCATGCGCGCCTGTTTCCATCATTGAATCAATCACCCCCAAAACTTCGCCTTTCTCAGTTTTAACGGTCAAGCCAATCAACTCACTCCAATAAAACTCATCTTCCAAATCAGGCAACTGTTCTTTTCGAATGGCAATGCGTGCATCCATAATCTCTCGAACCACATCACGATCATCGTAACCCGCCAACTTCGCCACCACAGATTTTTCACCCATGTGTGAGCGACCTTCTTCCAGTTCGATTTCAACCCATTCGTTGTTTAAGCGCAAATACCAAGGGTTGTACTGCAAGATACCATCGCGTGGATCCGTATGCGAAAAGATACGCACCCAACCTTGGACGCCGTAAACACCACTGATCTTACCGACTTCAATAAAATCGTCTGTCATATTTTCCTCACAAACTAAAAAACGCCCCGAAGGGCGTTTTCTATCATACGTAATTTGCTTTCAAATTACTCAGCATCAGCCAATTTAACAACTGACTTAACACGGTCGCTTGGTTGAGCGCCTTTAGCAACCCATGCGTCAAACGCCGCACGATCCAAACGGATTTTTTCTTCTGCGCCACGCGCTGTAGGGTTGTAGAAGCCTACACGCTCGATGAATCGACCATCACGCTTCATACGCTGATCTGCGACTACGATGTTGTAAAAAGGACGTTTTTTTGAACCGCCACGTGCTAAACGAATAACTACCATGAGTTGTCTCCAATTAATCTTAATATGCGATGACAGGAAAACCTGCCAACAATGTCTTCTATCCAAAAGAGAGCGGAATTATAAACAAATTCCAACACCCGTGTAAATTTATTTCATACCCGGTGGCAACATACCGCCCATACCCGGCATTCCACCCAGGCCGCGCATCATCTTCTTCAATCCGCCACCTTTCATTTTTTTCATCATTTTTTGCATCTGAGTAAATTGTTTCAATAAGCGATTCACTTCCTGCACTGTTCGACCTGATCCAGCCGCAATGCGTCGCTTACGCGAACCTTTAATCAGATCAGGTCGAGCTCGCTCCTTAGGTGTCATCGACTGAATAATGGCTTCCATGTGAACAAACTGCTTATCATCAATCTGCCCTTTCACTTTATCTGCCATACCATTCATGCCAGGCATTTTGTCCAACAAAGACGTCACGCCGCCCATGTTCTTCATCTGCTGAAGCTGATTAAGAAAGTCCTCTAAATCGAAACGACCTTCTTTCTGAATTTTCTGAGCCAGCTTTTGAGCTTGCTCTTTATCAACTTTTTGCTCGACTTCCTCGATAAGCGACAATACATCGCCCATACCCAAAATACGCGACGCCATACGATCTGGATGAAAAGCCTCTAAAGCATCTGTTTTTTCACCCGAACCCAAAAACTTAATCGGTTTACCTGTGATATGACGAATGGACAACGCAGCACCGCCACGAGCATCGCCATCTGTTTTGGTCAGAATCACACCCGTCAGTGGTAATGCGTCATCAAAAGCCTTTGCGGTTTTCGCCGCATCTTGACCCGTCATTGAGTCAACAACAAACAGTGTTTCCACAGGATTAATGGATGCATGTAAAGCTTTAATTTCATCCATCATGTCTGCATCGACGTGCAAACGACCTGCAGTATCAACAAGCAAAACATCAAAATAATGTTTCTTGGCAAAATCCAGTGCTCGAGCAGCAATATCTCGCGGATCTTGCTCACCTTGACTTGGGAAGAACTCGACACCGACTTGTTTAGCTAAGACTTCTAGCTGATCAATTGCAGCTGGACGATACACATCACAACTCACAACCAGAACTTTTTTCTTCTCAGTTTCTTTTAGTCGCTTGGCTAGTTTACCAACGCTGGTCGTTTTACCCGCACCCTGCAAACCCGCCATCATAATGACCGCTGGTGGTTGAGCCGCCAAATCCAACGATTCGTTTTTCTCACCCATTAACTGCTCAAGTTCACCCTGAACAATTTTAATGACCGCCTGACCTGGCGATAGACTCGAAGAAACTTCCTGCCCTAATGATTTCTCTTGTACATTCGCGACAAACGCTTTAACAACGGGCAACGCAACATCCGCTTCAAGCAACGCTCGACGCACTTCACGCATCGCATCTTTAATATTGTCTTCGGTCAGACGACCTTGACCTCGCAGATGCTTCAGCGTTTTGGAGAGTCGGTCGGTTAAACTTTCAAACATGAGAAATCCTATAGGGGTATAATCGATTGAACTTAAATTTGAGCCTAATTATACATAGGATTCACCCAACATAATATGAGTACCTTTGAACTCCTTACCCTATTGACTCTCGCTTTATATGCCCTGAGTTGGGGAAAACTTTTATTCACCTTGAAACAAGCCGACCAATCTCGCACCTTTTGCTTTAATGTCCTAGCTGTTGCGAGTGTTCTTCATGCTGGACTCCTCGGCCATGTTTTGTTTGCCCCTGAGGGCATGTCGTTGGGCTTGTCAAACCTTTCTTCATTGATGGGTTGGTGGTCTGTTTTATTATTACTTTTATCGTCCACTCGACAACCGACGTTCATATTATCTCTTGTCTTAACGCCTCTTGCCGCATTAGGACTCAGCGCAATGTTTTTCTGGCCAGACCAAGCTAACTCATATATTGGATATGACTTGGCATCACATATACTTACATCAATTCTGGCCTACACCATTCTTAGTCTTGCTATTGCCCAAGCATTGACTTGGATTTGGTTAAACTCACAATTAAAAAGCAAGCAATTCAACACGCTAGCCAACCAACTCCCTCCCCTTCAAGTGATGGAGAACTTGTTTTTCAAAATGATACGAGTTGGGTTCGCCTTTTTAAGTTTAAGCATCCTGACAGGCTTCCTCTTCTTGGATGACATGTTTGCACAGCATGTTGTTCATAAAACACTTTTGTCATTGCTTGCTTGGCTGATGTTTTTGGGGCTTATCATTGGGCAAAACCATTATGGACTGCGAGGCCAAAAAGCCGTTCGCATTGCTATGGGAGGATTCATCATCCTAGCCCTAGGTTTTTTAGGCAGTAAATTAGTTATTGAGCGATTGGTTTCATGAACGAAATTCCTTTAGGTGCCTTGTTTGGCATATTGTTTTTTTTATTGATTTTATCTGCATTCTTCTCAAGTTCGGAAACAGGCATGATGGCCTTAGATCGCTATCGCCTGCGGCACAAAGTCAATGAAGGTGACAAGGGCGCTGTAAGGGTCAGCAAGTTACTGGAAAAACCTGATCGATTGATTGGCGTTATTTTGTTAG
>JAAZVR010000126.1 GCA_018623305.1 Thiotrichales bacterium
CGCATTGAAGAAATTGCCCGCATGATGGGTGGGATCGAAATGACTGAAGCGACTCTTCAGCGTGCAAAAGAAATGCTTAGGCAATAAAAAACCCGCAACTGCGGGTTTTCACTTAAAACCGTCTCTATTCGATTAAGAGTGAATACATCCATTCTTACATTTGGTTTCACAATCGCCTAAATTTTTCACACAACGCCCATAAATGGTCAAAGCATGACTGGCAACCTCGTACCCAAAATCTTTCGCAATCTGTTGAATACGCTCTTCAATGATTGGATCAGTAAATTCTCTAACCGTACCTGACTGCAAACATACCAAATGGTCATGATCGTCGCCTGTGTCCAATTCAAATCGTGAAATGTTATTTTCAAAGTTCAAACGACGAACAATGCCCGCTTCTTCAAACTGAGTCAGTACTCGGTAAACCGTTGCCAACCCAACTTCCTCACCTTGTTGCATCAACATGTTATAGATCTCTTCGGCGGACAGATGATGTTGATCTCCTTGAGATTCCAACATTTGCAAAATTTTCAAACGAGGTAATGTAACTTTAAGCCCTGCGGCTTTGATTTGACTACTGTCGACTTTCTGCACTGCCATATCCTGATTCCTACTATAATATTGCTAAAGTTTACCTAATCCATAAAAAAAAAGGATATAAGAATGCGTCAAATCGCAAAAGTTTTTATTCTTACTTGCATTGTTGTCTTAAATGGTTGTAGTTTTTATCAAGCTGATAAACAACAAGGGAATGTGATAAAAGCTGAAGAAGTAGCTAAATTAAAAGAAGGAATGGCGCAAGTTCAAGTGAGACGATTACTCGGCTCTCCCATGCTAAATGACCCCTTCCATGCCAATCGTTGGGATTACTATTACTCACTTGAGTCTCAGACTAAAAACAACCAACGCAACCACCTAATCATCTACTTCAATGACAAGAAAGAAGTCATTCGTTGGGAAGAGAAAAACTAAGCCTAAGCCTCTTTCGCTTTCTGACGACGGTTGGCTTTAGGGTCAGCCGTCAGTGCTCTATAAATCTCAATTCGATCGCCAGACTTCAACGCGGCATCCATCTTGACGGGCTTACTCCAAATCCCTACAAAGCCCTCTTTGATTTCACAATTAGGGAATTCTTGTTGAATACCTGATTGCTCAATCGCTTCAAGCACCGTTGTTTTTTCATCTACTGTCAATGGAATAATGGCCTGCTTATCAGGTAAGGCATAAGCCACTTCAATATCAATCGCCATACTGAACTCTCGCTTGCTGAATAAAAGAATCGACCATTGTATTGGCAATCTGCTGAAAGACTGGCCCTATGGCCATCGACACCAGCATATTGGCAAACTCAAAATCAAGAACGAAACGAATTTCACACCCATTCGGCCGCTCGACAAACGTCCATCGACCATTGAGTTTTTTGAAAGGACCATCGACTAAACACATCTCAATGCTTTCATTTTGCACCAGTCGATTTTGAGTTTCGAAACGCTTTTGCACAGGGCCTTTTGAAATCATCACGCTTGCACGCATAGAGGTCTCATCGCGCGAAACAATCTCTGCTCCACCGCACCAAGGAAGGAAATTTGGATATTGATCCACCTCATTCACCAAATCAAACATTTGCTGAGTTGAATAAGGCACTTGCGCGCGTTTATCAATTCTCGCCACAAAAGGCTCCCGTTAATTGAATCATGCGCGCATTATGACAAATCGTTAAAAAAAACGAAACTCTTAGTCCTCAATCAATTCATAAGCGCCTTGAGCGTTATGAACTTCTTTGCCTGTCACTGGCGGGTTAAATGCACAAGCTAATTGCAATTCTTCAAAAGCCCGCAACATATGTTCATCATGCTTATTCAACATATAAACTGTGCCTGGCTCGATTGGATGCTTTTCACCTGTGGCTAAATCTTCGATTTCACCTTTACCCGAAATACAGTACACCGTTTCAAAATGATTTTGGTAGTGCATTCTGAAGTCCGCACCTTTGTAAATCGTGGTAATGTGAAATGAAAAACCCATTCCATCATCTTTCAAAGACAAACGCACACTGTTCCAGTCCCCTTTCGGGTCTTCAACTTTGCGCTCCGTTTGAGCGCATTCCGCTAAAGTACGAACGATCATGATGCCAACTCTCCTTCAAAATACGTTTCCGCTTCAGGAATAGAATCTTCTTTCGCGCACACTTCTTTAATCGCCTGCTCAACAATATCCATTCCCTTCTTGAGACTTTCATCAGAGATCGTCAACGGGCACAAAAACTTCACGACCTGATCATCTGCACCTGACGTCTCGATAATCAAACCTTGCTTAAAGGCCTTGCGTGTAATTTGACCTGCAATATCACCATTGACACAGTTAATACCTTGGAACATACCGCGACCTTGGGCAATGAAATTGCCCTCACCGTATTGTTCGACAATCGTATCTAAACGCGTTTTAACATAATCCGCTTTTGCACGAACGGATTCAGCAAACGTATCATCTTTCCAATAGGTATCCAAAGCCGCTTTCGCTGTGACAAAGGCCATACTGTTACCACGGAATGTGCCATTGTGTTCACCCGGCTTCCATTCATCCAATTCAGGACGCATCAATACCAAAGCCATCGGCAAACCATACCCTGAAATGGATTTCGATAAAGTCACAATATCTGGGTAAATTTCCGCCGCTTCAAAACTAAAGAAATGACCTGTACGACCACAGCCCGCCTGAATGTCATCGACAATCAAAAGCACTTCATGCTTTTTACAAATCGCATCTAAGTTTTTCAGCCATTCCAAAGACGCCGCATTGATACCGCCTTCACCTTGAACCGTCTCGACAATCACCGCAGCAGGCTTATCAATACCACTGGATGAATCTGATAAGACTTTATCCAAGTAAACCGTCGTATCAATATCCTCCCCAAGATAATTGTCGTAAGGAATGCGATCTGTTCCCCCCAATGACACACCCGCCGCACCACGGTGATGTTGATTACCTGTCGCCGCCAAAGCGCCCAAACTCACCCCGTGGAATCCATTCGTGAACGTTAAAATATTATGACGTCCTGTGATATTTCGAGCCAATTTCATCGCCGCTTCAACCGCATTTGTCCCCGTTGGGCCTGTGAACTGAACCGTGTACTCCAAACCACGCGGCTTTAAGATCACGTCATTTAAAGCTTCTAGGAATTCACCTTTCGCTTTCGTGTGCATATCTAAGGCATGAGTAATTCCATCACCTGCTACATAATCTAGCAACGGCTGTTTAATGTGATCATTATTGTGACCATAATTCAACGCACCCGCACCCGCTAAAAAGTCGAGGTATTCATTGCCTTCGTCATCATAAATAAATTCGTTTTTAGC
>JAAZVR010000127.1 GCA_018623305.1 Thiotrichales bacterium
AACAATACCCAGCAAAGCCAAAGCACCGGTTACCGCAAAGATTCCTGGCACACTGATCCATTCATACAGTAATGGCCCTGCCATTAGGGACAGAGTAAATGATCCACCAATGGTAATACCGACGATAGACATAGCGCTCAAACGTCGCTCTTCTCGTGTTAAATCTGCAAGCAAAGCCATGAGAACGGATGCGACAGCACCTACGCCTTGAAGCGCTCTACCAAGAATAATTGTTTCAATGTCCTCTGCACTTGCTGCTATTCCACTTCCCAGAGCAAATAATATCAATCCAAAAGCAATGACAGGTTTACGCCCAAATCGATCAGAAGCCATGCCAAAGGGAATTTGAAACAAGGCCTGACCTAAACCATAAATACCGATTGCCAAACCAACCTGAAACGCAGTCACATTTTCAAAGGCATCAAATGCATATAAACCTAAAACTGGCAAAATCATGAACATGCCAAGCATTCGGGTTGAAAACAAAGTCGCTATAGACATTGCTGCGCGTTTTTCAACAGGCAACATCGGGTTTTTTTGGGCTTTCATGAGCATCCTCGGTTCATTAATCCTGAGCTATTTTATCAGACAAAATCCGTTAAAATGAAACGCTTAACTTCGGAGTATCTATGATGCATAAATTCATTCAAATTCGCGGGGCCCGTACCCACAACTTAAAAAACGTGAACCTCGACATCCCTCGAGATCAATTAGTTGTTTTGACAGGTTTATCTGGCTCAGGTAAATCCTCTCTGGCGTTTGATACAATTTATGCTGAAGGTCAGCGAAGATACGTAGAATCACTTTCATCCTATGCCCGTCAATTTTTATCCATGATGGACAAGCCTGATGTTGACCATATTGAAGGGCTCTCGCCTGCGATTTCGATTGAACAAAAATCGACCTCTCACAACCCACGTTCGACGGTTGGAACCGTAACTGAAATATATGATTATTTAAGATTGCTTTATGCACGAGTAGGAACACCTAAATGTCCTGAGCACCAGTTGGAGCTCAAAGCACAAACTGTCAGTGAGATGGTTGATAGAACACTTGCGTTGCCCGAAGGTGAAAAATGCATGCTAGTGGCACCTGTGATTCGAAATCAAAAAGGAGAGCACTCAAACCTTCTAAAAGAGTTATCTGCTCAAGGATACATCCGTGCAGTTGTTGATGGTGAATTAAAAGAACTCGATCAACCGCTGGATATAGATCCCAAAAAGAAACACACCATTGACATCGTTGTGGATCGTTTTAAAGTCCGCCCTGACTTGCAGCAACGTTTGGCTGAATCTTTTGAAACGGCACTTGCACTCGCAGATGGCAACGCAAAGGTAATTGGAATCGCAGATGAAAGTTCAGTTGATTTGTTGTTTTCTGAAAAGTTTGCGTGCCCGGAATGTGGTTATTCATTGACTGAATTAGAACCTCGCATGTTTTCATTCAACAACCCTGCCGGAGCGTGTCAAACCTGTGACGGTTTGGGTATTAGTGAGCACTTTGATGAAAACCAAGTTGTTGTCAATGATGAGTTAAGCCTTGGCGGTGGCGCTATTCGTGGTTGGGATAAAAAATCTGCTTATTATTATGGCCTATTGCAAGCCATTGCGGACCACTATGAATTCAGTATGGAAACTCCGTTTAAGGACTTAACCGCTAAGATTCAGAAGGTTATTTTATACGGCAGCGGTCGCGAGCGCATCGCACTGCCTAAAGGAAGATACGGTAATAAAAAGAGACCTTTTGAAGGCGTCATCCCCAATATGGAACGTCGTTATCAGGAAACGGAAATAAAAGGTGTACGAGATGAACTAGCGAAATATTTAATTGTTCAGCCGTGCCAGAGTTGCCACGGAACTCGTTTAAATCAATCGGCTCGCAACGTATTTATAAACAACCGTACCTTACCCGAACTCACTCAGGAGTCGATTGGCAACCTATACAAATATTTTGAATCACTCGAATTGCATGGTAACCAAGCGGATATTGCCGACAAAATTCTTAAAGAAATCACTCAACGATTGAGCTTCCTGGTCAATGTAGGCCTTGACTACTTAAGCCTCGCTCGCAGTGCTGATACTCTCTCAGGAGGAGAGGCACAACGCATTCGTTTGGCCAGCCAAATCGGAGCCGGTCTGGTTGGTGTAATGTATGTCTTAGATGAGCCTTCGATTGGCTTACACCAACGAGACAACCAAAAATTATTGGATACGCTACATCATTTAAGAGACCTAGGTAATACTGTCATTGTTGTTGAACATGATGAAGATGCCATTCGTCAAGCCGATTACCTAATTGATATAGGACCTGGCGCGGGCGTTCATGGAGGGCATATTGTTGCTCAAGGTACACCTGAGCATGTCACTGCAAACGAGAATTCATTGACGGGACAATACCTGTCAGGCTCGCGCGAGATTGCTGTACCTCAAAAGCGACGGGCCATCGATAGTGAACGACAGCTAAAGATTACCGGCATCAGCGCCAATAATCTGAAGTCAATTGATTTCTCATTGCCCGCAGGCGTATTCACGTGTATCACGGGTGTTTCGGGTTCAGGTAAATCAACACTGATTAATCGCACCCTTTACCCAATTGCGGCGAAACACCTAAATCGGGCACAAAGTCATTGCCAGCATTATGAATCTGTTTCTGGATTGGAGCATTTTGACAAAGTTGTTAATATTGACCAAAGCCCAATCGGTCGAACACCACGCTCAAATCCTGCAACTTATGTCGGTGTGTTTACTGCCATTCGTGAGCTTTTCGCAGGGACACCAGAAGCACGTAGTCGCGGTTATGCTCCAGGTCGATTTAGCTTTAACGTTAAGGGTGGGCGATGCGAGCACTGCCAAGGTGATGGCCTGATTAAAGTTGAAATGCATTTTTTACCCGATGTATATGTTGAATGTGAAGTATGTAACGGTAAACGCTACAACCGAGAAACACTCGACGTGCGATACAAAGGAAAAACGATTCACGAAGTATTAGAAATGACGGTCGAGGATGCACGTGCGTTTTTTGATGCCATTCCAGCTATTTCAAGAAAAATGCAAACGCTGATCGATGTAGGCCTTTCTTATATTACTTTAGGCCAAAGTGCTACAACATTATCCGGCGGTGAAGCCCAACGAGTGAAGCTTGCAAAAGAGTTATCGCGTCGAGATACCGGTAATACTTTATATATCTTAGATGAGCCAACTACAGGCCTACATTTTCATGATATTGAGTTGTTACTCGGCGTTTTAAATCAGCTTTTAGAACGTGGTAATACCATTGCCGTTATTGAACACAATTTAGATGTCATCAAAACGGCTGACTGGCTAATTGATATTGGACCAGAAGG
>JAAZVR010000128.1 GCA_018623305.1 Thiotrichales bacterium
AGCAAAATGCCATTGGCTAAACCGCGCCAGCCGGCATGAACCGCGGCAATCTGTTGTCCATCGGTCAATAACACGGGTAAGCAGTCAGCGGTTCGGATAATGCAGACTTGATTGGCTTGATTTGTCCAAATCCCGTCCGCTTCAGCGGGCGTATGTGAATATTCGACCACATCCGCGGAGTGTGTTTGAGTCAGGCGCATATCCGCTGAATTGGGTTCAGCTGTCGTTGAATAGGCCTGAATCCACTCGGGCGCAGGCCAGTTAGGTTTAATCGTTTTCGGCATGCTCCGCATCCGCGCGCAGTGTGTTGATTAAGATTTGCATATCTTCGGGCAAATCCACGCGCCAAATCATTTCTTCTTCCGAAACAGGGTGAATCAGCGCCAAAGCGGAGGCGTGCAAGGCTTGTCGATTAAAGTGACGCAACACTTCGGTCGTGTCATCGTCCATACCGCGAATTCGGTTGAATCGTTGGCCGTATTGTGGATCGCCCACCAAAGAATGACGAATATGTGCCATGTGTACGCGAATCTGGTGCGTTCGCCCTGTTTCGAGATAACAGGTCACGTGAGTATGCGCGCGGAATCGTTCTGTGACTCGATAGTGCGTAATCGCTTCTTTACCGCCCGATTGAACGATGCCCATTTTTTTGCGGTCGGTCGGGTGACGGCCAATGCGTTCATCGACCATACCGCCTGAAATCAATTTGCCTTTCACGACGGCTTCGTATTGACGCGACACGGTGCGCGCTTGCAGTTGTTCAACCAAATGGTTCTGCGCCTGCACGGTTTTTGCGACCACCATCAAACCTGTGGTGAGTTTATCCAAACGATGCACAATGCCTGCACGCGGCACGGTTTCTAAGCTTGGGCAGTAATGCAACAAGGCGTTCAGCAATGTACCTGTCCAGTTGCCCGCGCCAGGATGAACGACCAAACCCGCAGGCTTGTTGATAACCAAGATATGCTCGTCTTCAAACACCACATCCAAATCAATCGCTTCGGCTTGATTTTCAACCACCACATCTTGCTCGGGGTCAATCGTGACCACTTCGCCACCCATCATTTTTTCTTTGGGTTTTAGCGAACCATCGTTGACTTTAATACGGCCTGATTTCAACCATGCAGTTAAACGTGAGCGCGAGTAATCAGGCCATAATTCTGCAAGAATTTTGTCCAATCGTTGGCCTGCCATTTCGACAGGAATGGTTTGCGTTTCTAATTCGGCCATGAAAATCTCTTTCTTTTTTGCGTGCGATTATATCAAACCCGCGAATAGCCGTTATAATTCAAGGCTTAATGAATGATAAGGAAATTTCATGAAAGCGTTCAAGTTAGGTGCTGTTTTGGCGGGATTATTAACGGTTCAAGGGTGTTCTTGGATTGAAAGCATCGACCCAGCCAACCCTGAAGGCAAAACTGAAATTGAATTGTATAACAAGGCCAAAGATGCTTTGGTGAACGGCAATTATGAAGAAGCGGTTAAAGATTATGACACGCTGCAATCGTATTTCCCTTACGGCCCGCTAGCAGAACAGGCTTCTGTGGAACGTGCTTATGCCTATTTCCGATTTGATGAGCCATTGACGGCCATCGCTGAAATTGACCGCTTTATTCGTGAATTCCCTCGCCACCGTAACACAGGTTATGCGTGGTATTTGAAAGGCTTAATTAACGAGACGCGTTCAAAACAAATGTTTGACGGTTTGCTAACGGATGCGGCCGACCGTGACACATCGAATATGCAAGATGCGATGAATGCCTATGTTCATGTGATTCGTAATTACCCTGCTTCGAAATATGCAACGGATGCGAAAAAACGCTTGGCGCGTTTGCAAAACACCATGGCTCGTTCTGAATTAAAAACCGCTGAGTATTACTTAGAAAATGATGCGCCTTTGGCAGCGGTAAACCGAGCAAAATACATCATCGAACATTACCCTGAAACGCACGCGGTACGCCCTGCTTTGGCGCTAATGGTTAACGCCTATCGCGCAATGGGTGCGAATGATTTAGCAGACGATGCGTTGAAGGTCTTAAAACTCAACAGCATCCAAGAGAAATCTTAATTAAAAAACGATGAGGTGATTGGGTAGCGTCGTTCGCGCCCAAATGCCTTTTGCGTAATTTTAATGCCCGGTGCGGCTTGGCGACGTTTGTATTCATTTCGCGTCACTAAACGAATCACTTTCTCAACGATTTCTTCATCAAAACCTTCCGCTACAATATCGCTGGCACTCATGGACTCTTGCACAAATTTCTCAAGAATCGCATCCAGAATATCGTACGGTGGTAAATTGTCTTCGTCTTTTTGGTCGGGTGCCAATTCCGCTGAAGGCGGTCGAATAATCACACGCTCTGGAATCACTTGCGACACAGTATTGCGGAATTTGGATAAGCGATACACCATCGTTTTTGGCACATCTTTTAATGGTGCAAAACCGCCAGCCATATCGCCATACAAAGTTGCATAACCTACTGCCATTTCAGATTTATTTCCCGTTGGCAGCACCAAGTAACCTTTGCGGTTTGAAATCGCCATTAACATCACACCGCGACTACGGGCTTGTAAATTTTGATCTGTCACATCCCACTCAGAGGGTGGATGATTTTCCAGCACAGGCGCTAAGGCCGTTTGGAAGGATTCAAACATCGGGTTGATTTCCACCACATTGTATTCCACACCCAAGGCAACGGCTTCGGCTTCGGCATCTTGCAAACTCATGCTGGCGGTGTATTCTGAGGGCATCATCACCGCTTGAACGTTTTCTTTGCCTAAGGCATCAACAGCGAGCGCCAAGACTAATGCAGAATCAATACCGCCCGACAAGCCTAACAAAGCGCCTTTAAATCCGTTCTTATAAACGTAATCTTGAATCCCTAAAACCAAAGCACGATAGATTTGTTCTTCTTCAGCCAGTCGTGGCAACTCCATAGAGCGAGCCGTCCACTGACCTTTTTTATATTGAACGAAATATTCGCCTTCAACAAAATTCGGTGCATTGAACACGCGCTGACCTTCGGCATTCATCACGAAGGATTCGCCATCAAAAACAAGCTCGTCTTGTCCGCCAATTTGATTGACATAAACAATCGGCAAACCAATATCTTTGATGCGTTCGCGCACCGCCGCTAAACGCTCACCTTGTTTATCGTAATGATACGGTGATGCGTTCAACGCCAAAATCACTTCTGCACCCGCATCTTTGGATTTGCGCACAGCCTTGGAACGCCAAACATCCTCACAGACTGCTAAGCCAAATTGAGTCCCTTGAAACTCAACCACAACGGGCGTTTTA
>JAAZVR010000129.1 GCA_018623305.1 Thiotrichales bacterium
TAATTCACAATATCGCTGAGTGGCTCGTCTAGCGTGTTCGCTTGAATAGCGAGAGTAATGTTGGAATAAATTTAGACGACTGCTTGGTAAAGCGGTTCCGTCGATGTATTTGCCTGTAAGTTCACCAAAAGCCAGTGGAGAATAGGCCAACAACCCTATGTTCTCTCGATAACTGACTTCTGCCAAACCGACTTCATAGCTTCGATTTAATAGACTGTATGGATTCTGAATTGAGACTGGTTTCGGTAAGTTATGCTGTTCAGCTAACTGCAACCATTTCATCGCACCCCAAGCTGTTTCGTTTGAGAGTCCCCAGTGTTTGATTTTTCCCTGCTCGATCATCTTGGCCAAAGTTTGCAGGGTTTCCATCATATCTGGGGTATAGCTATCAAGGGCGGGATTGGGTTCAAAACCCAGTTGGCCGAAATAATTAGTATGGCGATCCGGCCAGTGCAATTGATAGAGGTCTATCACATCCGTTTGGAGTCGTTTAAGACTCCCTTCAACAGCCTGGGTTAAATGTTTTTCAGTGAAATGCGGTCCGCCTCGAATGTGCTTGGCAAACTCCGAATATCCTGCGGCCTTACTGGCTAGGATGATGTCATCGCGTCGGCCTGTTTTTTGAAGCCAAGTTCCAATGATTTCTTCGGTGCGGCCATAGGTTTCTGCTTTTGGAGGAACAGAGTACAGTTCTGCCGTATCAATGAAATTGATGCCGTGATCCAACGCAAAGTCGATTTGTGCATGGCCTTCGGACTCGTTGTTTTGTTCGCCCCAAGTCATTGTGCCTAAACACATTTTGCTGACCTCAATGCGGGTATCGCTGATCGTTCTGTATTCCATAAAATCACCCAATGTCTCTATTTGGAAATAGGATAACAAATTACGTTTTTTTGTTGAATTAATCGTTATGATTGAATCAAGGAACTCTAGGAGTAATGAAATGATTTTTTCGTGGATTTATCGGATTGTGTATCGTGTGGCGATGCGTCCTGTTCTATTTTTGTTTGAGCCCGAGAAAGTGCATGAATGGCTTAAATCGTTGGGTATCTATTTAGGTGAACGAGAATGGGGTCGGAAGTTTCTTAAAACCACCATGGCGTATGAACACCCAGCATTGGAGCAAGAGTATTTAGGCATGAATTTTAAAAACCCGATGGGTTTAGCGGGTGGATTTGATAAAAATGCAGAATTAACTCAGGCCTTACCTGCGATGGGGTTTGGTTTTATGGAAGTGGGGTCGATTACCGGAGTGCCGTGCCCAGGAAATCCCAAACCGCGTTTATGGCGTTTGTTGAAATCGAAATCCATTTTGGTGTGGTATGGCCTTAATAATCGTGGCTCGGAAGAGGTATCTGAACGTTTGCGTTCGCTGGACTTTGAAATTCCGTTGGGCATCAATATCGCTAAGGCGAATCTAGAAGAATTGAACCCAATTGATAAAGGGATTGAGGATTATTTGAAGGCCTACAAGGCATTTGAAGGTGTGGGTGATTATTTCACTATCAATATTAGCTGTCCGAATACCGTTGGCGGAGAGCCGTTTGCAGAGCCTAAAGAATTTAATTTGCTGATGCAGGCCTTGAATTCGGTGCGCGAAGCGAATAAACCGGTGTTTGTTAAGTTTGCCCCTGAAATGCCTTGGTCTCAGTTTAATGCATTATTGGATTTATGTGTCGAACACCAAGTCGATGGGATTATTTGTGCGAATTTAACGAAAAATCGAGAAGATCATCCTAATTTAAACGATAAGCCTGAATTTGAGCATGGGGGAATGTCTGGGTTGCCGTTGCGACAAATGACCAATGAAATGATTGCGCATGCGTATCGTAAATATCCGAATCAATTTGTGATTATTGCTTTGGGCGGTGTTTTCACAGCGGAGGAAGCCTATCGTAAGATTACTTTAGGCGCGAATCTTGTGCAGATGATTACAGGGATGATTTTTGAGGGGCCGCAAGTGGTCGGCGAAATCAACCGTGGGCTAGTTAAGTTATTAAAGCAGGATGGCCACAGAACCATAAAGGATGCCATAGGTAGCAAAAATAAGTTACAGGATTCCTGAAAATGGTCGATAATTAACTTACAGTAAATTTTTAGAGATGTCTCATGGCCATTCAATTTTTTGGAAACCAAAAAACCATTGTTAATCAGCTCAGTCAGGTGAACCAAGACGCGCAATCTGCTGCCGAGAAGCTAACCTCGGGGAAGGCGATTAATAAAGCGGCCGATGGTGCGGCTGAATTGGCTATTTCAACACGACGAGAAACCCTGATTCAGTCGGGCGAAATGGCGAAACAAGGCCTAGAAATGGGATTGTCTTTGATTGAAGCAACGAATGGTACATTGACTGAGTTGAAAGATATCACTCAAGTTATGCGTGAGACGACGCTTCAGGCCATGTCCGAAACTTATACCGATCAAGACCGTGAACAAATGCAAACCATGATTTCTGAGTTGCAATCGGGTTTTAATCAAATGGCCACATCTCAAACGTTTAATGATCAAGCCACTTTGGATGCCAAACATACGGTGAGCATGCCTGCAGGCCCGGGTGTCAATAATGTGATGAACATTGAAATGGAATCGTTTGCCGATGATTGGGTGGGTAGTCATCATTTTAAAGTGGATGCCGGGGGGACGATTGCCGCTCAAACGCTGACGATTACTTCGCCTTACCACGATCCGGTGGATGTCAGCATTGATGCAGGTGATTCAGTTGAAGAAGTCATTCAGAAGTTTAATGCTGCGACGAATGGTCTCTCGATTGAGGCACGAGGGAATGATGTAGAAACATTCACTCGATCGATTGGGGGCTCGTTGGGCTCTGGGATCAGTGCGGGTGATTTGACTTACTCAACTACTGAACCTGATTTCACAACAACTCATTCGATACCTGCTTTTGACAGTAGCTCTCCATCAAGTGCGGCGTTTGCAGCGGGAGTGACAGGGTTTATTAATGATGTGGTTAATAATGCACCTACGGAGCTTTCTACCAGTCATACGATAACTGCTCCGAGCTCGACTTCTTCAGGCTATGATTCAAAATACAATGGAACTTTGCCCGCTCAGAATTTAACCGTGACAGGCTTTAACGGTACAACAACGGTGAGTGTGCCGCCTTTAAATAAAACATCGCTGGATACACAGCCAGCCATTAATGCGATTAACGCCGCTTCAACAGGTGTTTCGGCTACTGTTTCATCGAGTTCAGTCACGTTAAAAACAGATGGGAGTTTGGTTGAGTTTGAACTCACCACTAAATCGGGGACGACGTTGATTTCGCAAAACTTTAATACGGTACCTGATGCCACAAATGCCTAGATCGGAAGA
>JAAZVR010000020.1 GCA_018623305.1 Thiotrichales bacterium
ATATGATTACCTCGGCTACTTCTGCAATTCACAATGTGACCAAGTGTGTTGAGCGCTGTGGTTTGAATGTATCGGCAATTCGATTAGGCCCATTGGCTTCATCGGATTCAATTTTGACCGACGATGAAAAAGAATTGGGCGTGTGCTTGATTGATATTGGCGGCGGTACCAGTGAAATTTCAATTTACACACAAGGCGCGATTCGTTACACCTCGATTATTCCAATTGCGGGTGATCAGGTAACCAATGATATTGCTATTCAACTCAGAACGCCGACAGGCGATGCTGAGCATTTGAAAATCAAGCACGGCTGTGCCTTGGCTCAAATCAGCGACTATGATTCATCCATTGAGGTTCCAAGTGTTGGCGTTGGTCGTTCGGCTAGAATGTTGAGCCAAAGCACTTTAGCGGAAGTCATCGAACCGCGTTACGAAGAATTGTTTAACTTGGTCAATGATCACATCAAGCATTCTGGATATGCAGAAATGATTGGTGCTGGGGTAGTAATTACTGGAGGCGCGGCGCAAATTCCAGGTGCTGAGGATCTGGCAGAAGAGGTTTTTGCCATGCCGGTTCGAGTAGGGCGCCCTGTCCATGATGAGGTGGTGCCTAAAGATTTATCCGATGCTCAATATGCAACGGTCTTGGGTTTGGCTCGTTATGCAAGTCAATTGTCATCGGGCGCGCAAAATGCTAGACACAAAAAACAAACTAAATCGGGCGACTCTTTTTGGACACGCGCGAAAAACTGGATTGGCGGAAACTATTAATGTTCAAACAACGCACCATCAAACATCCTATTAAAGCCGAAGGCCTAGGCCTTCATAACGGGCAATTAGCAACCATGCGTTTGTTGCCGGCTCCGGTGGATTCTGGCATTGTATTCAAGCGTATTGATGTTACGCCAGCGGTTGAATTTAGAGTCACACCTCAGCTTGTGGGTGAAACGACACTTTGTACGACATTGCTTCAATCGGGTTTGAAAGTCGCTACGATAGAGCATCTAATGTCTGCGATTGCCGGTTTGGGAATCGACAATCTTTTAATTGAAATTGATGAAGCAGAAATTCCGATTATGGATGGCAGTGCCGATCCATTTATCTTTTTGTTGCAATCAGCCGGCGTTCAAGTCCAGGATGCGCCTAAGAAATTTGTTCGAATTCTTAAACCCATCGAAGTGAAAGGGCCATACGATAACTGGGCTAAGCTAGAGCCGATGAATGGTTTTCGTTTGACGTTCAGTATTGATTTCTCTCACCCAGTCTTTGAAGAAACGGCTTCCAGTATGACGGTTGATTTTTCTTCAACTTCATACATGAGAGAGGTGAGTCGTGCGCGTACATTTGGATTTATGAAAGATGTCGAATATCTTCGACAGAACAATTTAGCATTAGGCGGAAGCTTAAATAATGCCATCGTGATCAGCGATGAAGGCATTATGAATGAACAAGGCCTGCGTTTTGATGATGAGTTTGTTAAACACAAAATCCTGGATGCTGTGGGCGATCTATACGTTTTAGGCCATACGATCATTGGCCATTATTCAGCGCATAAATCAGGCCACGCTCTAAACAACCAGGTTTTACGCAAGCTGCAAGAAATGCCTGATGCATGGGAATATGTGACCTTTGAAGAAGGTGCGGAAGTGCCTGTTAATTTTATTTCGAGCAAAGTCGCTTAAAAACAGTTCGTATCTTTTCATCTTGGATGGATTCGACAGAATCCGTCAAAGATTCTTTCATCGCATCACTGGGATGATTGGCTTGACGAGGCGCTTTCGGTGTTGGTTTTCGCTCACTGGGTAAGGCCTTGATATGCAGTCTAGCCAAGTCCATTGGCACAATCTGTTTTTGTTTCAAACGCATCAATAACGCGGTGCTTTCATACGTCATTCGATTCACCCAAATGGCGTTGGAAAAGAACACAATCAGTTCGTTTGATTTCAACGCAATCCCACAAAAATAATCTTGTGCTTTTTTGGGTAACTCCGCTTTGACCTGTTCCGACACACGATTTTGAATGTGTGCACGTTCCAATAAATAACTCAAAGGCGATTCGCCTTTAGCTTTTTGTGATAGCGTGTGTGTTAAGCCTTTCATAGGCACTCGAGTATATGCGATAATCTATCGAATTTTAAGAATAAATCAGATTAAGAGAATAAACCTTATGTTAACGAAATTGGCACAGAAGATTTTCGGCAGTCGAAATGATCGAATGATTAAGCGATATCAAAAAGTGGTATTGCAAATCAATGCACTGGAAAGCGAAATGCAGGCCTTGTCAGATGAAGACTTGCAAGCTAAAACGAGTCAATTTCGTTTACGTATTGAAAATGGCGAAACCTTAGACGCGATATTGCCTGAGGCCTTTGCCGTCATTCGTGAAGCCAGTTCGCGAGTTTTGGGAATGCGCCACCATGACGTTCAGTTGATCGGTGGAATGATTCTTAATGACGGCAATATCTCTGAAATGAAAACCGGTGAAGGTAAAACATTGGTTGCGACCCTATCGGTTTACTTGAACGCTCTTTCTGGCAAAGGTGTACATGTTGTCACCGTGAATGATTACTTGGCTCAGCGAGATTCAGCTGAAATGAGCGAGCTTTACTCATTTTTGGGTTTAACCACGGGCGTGGTCATTTCAGGGCAAGATCCTGAGCAAAAGATGCAGGCCTATCAATGCGATATTACCTATGGTACGAACAACGAGTTTGGTTTTGATTATCTTCGTGACAATATGGCTTTTGATGCATCGCATCGAGTTCAGCGAGGCCATGCCTACGCCGTTGTCGATGAGGTTGACTCGATTCTGATTGATGAGGCGCGAACTCCATTAGTGATTTCAGGGCCTACAGAAGATAAATCAGAAGTCTATGCTTTGGTGAATCAAGTGGTGCCAAAGCTTGAGCGACAACTCGGTGAAATTGATAAAGAAGGCAATGCGTCTGAAGATTATGTTGAAGGCGATTTCACGGTTGAAGAAAAAGAAAAGCAAGTCTTGTTGACTGAACGAGGCCACTCAAAAGTCGAAGAGATTTTGGCTGAAATGGGTTTGATTCAAGGCGATGGCAACTTGTATGACGCGCAAAACATTACTTTGATGCATCATGTTTTAGCGGCATTAAAAGCGCATCATTTGTTTGAGGTGAATGTGGATTACATCATCGAAAACGGCGAAGTCGTTATCATCGATGAATTCACAGGCCGCAAGATGCAAGGTCGCCGCTGGTCAGATGGTTTACACCAAGCAGTTGAGGCGAAAGAAGGCGTTAACATTCAAAATGAAAACCAAACGCTGGCCTCAATCACTTTCCAAAATTACTTCCGCTTGTACGAGAAATTATCGGGGATGACGGGTACTGCGGATACTGAAGCGGCTGAGTTTAATCAGATTTACTCGCTTGAAGTGTTGGTTGTTCCAACGCATCGCCCTGTTCAGCGTAAAGATCATGCTGATGTGGTTTACATGTCGCAGCTTGAAAAATTTAAAGCGATTGTAGAAGACATTCGTGAGCGTCAAGAGCATGGCCAGCCTGTTTTGGTCGGTACCGCTTCAATTGAAGCGTCTGAGTTGCTTTCAAGCATGTTGAGCCAGAATAAAATTAAGCATGAAGTGTTGAATGCAAAACAGCACGAACGTGAAGCGCATATCATTGCTCAGGCAGGTCAAAAAGGTGCGGTTACGATTGCAACGAACATGGCCGGTCGTGGTACTGATATCAAACTAGGCGGTAATGTGGAGTTTGAAATTCAAGAACAAGCCGCATCCGGTAAGCAGGTTGATGAGTCTGCTTTACGTGAAGAATGGCAAAAACGACATGATGAAGTGCTTGAGCTCGGTGGTTTGTATGTGATTGGTACAGAACGTAATGAATCTCGTCGTGTGGATAATCAGTTGCGTGGTCGTTCGGGTCGTCAAGGTGACCCAGGTGCAAGTCGATTCTATTTATCTTTGGAAGATGGCTTAATGCGCATGTTTGCTTCCGATCGTATTAAGAATATGATGCAAAAATTGGGCATGAAAGAGGGTGAAGCGATTGAACACCCTTGGGTTACGCGCGCGATCGAAAACGCTCAGCGAAAAGTGGAAGGTCGTAACTTTGATATTCGTAAGCAATTGTTGGAATACGATGATGTTGCGAATGACCAGCGTAAAGTCGTTTATCAACAGCGCGATGAATTGATGGCCTCAGATAACGTTGCTGAATACATCGATTCAATGCGAGAAGAGGTGGTAACGGATCTTGTTTCAACTTATGTACCCCCTGGCAGTATTGAAGAAATGTGGGACATTAAAGGCCTTGAGATGGCCTTGTTGGCTGAGTTCGCCATTGAATTGCCAATTCAAAAATGGTTGGATGAAGATGACGAGTTGTATGCCGATATTTTGCCTGAAAAAGTATTGAAAGCTTTGGTAGATGCCTACGCAGAAAAAGAAGCACAATTAGAAACACCTGAAATTATGCGACATTTTGAGAAGTCGGTGATTTTGCAAACACTGGATTCACTGTGGAAAGAGCATTTAGCGGCCATGGATCATTTGCGTCAGGGCATACACTTGCGTGGATATGCTCAGAAAAACCCAGTGCAAGAATACAAACGAGAAGCGTTTGAAATGTTTGGTGATTTCTTGTCGAATTTGCGCCGAGAAGTTGTGCGAATCATTTCTCAGGTTCAAGTCCGTTCAGAAGAAGACGCGCGTGCGGTTGAAGAACAACGTCGAGCAGCTGAAGAAGTTGAAATGGAATTTACAGGGTCTGAGTCATCGGAGTCTGCGCAAGAAGAAAAGCAAGCACCGATGCGCACAGAGCGTAAGGTGGGTCGAAATGATCCGTGTCCTTGTGGATCGGGTAAAAAATACAAACAGTGTTGTGGAAAGTTGAAATAAATGAATCAAAACATTCATCCGATTGCAGGCGTGTATTTGGGTACAACGTCGGCTGGCATTAAGAAAAATGGTAAGACCGATATGGTCGTGATTGAGTTGGCTGAAGGAACTCGAACGGCAGCGGTTTTCACTCAAAACCGTTTTTGTGCGGCGCCGGTGACCTTGGCAAAAAAACACATGGCTGAAACATCGCCACGTTTGTTGATGATTAACTCAGGCAATGCCAATGCTGGGACAGGTCAGCCAGGTATGGATGCAGCAATTGCTACGTGTGAGTTAGCGGCCGCAAATCAAGATTACTCAGCGAACGCCGTCTTGCCTTTTTCTACGGGTGTCATTGGTGAGTTGTTGCCGGTTGATAAATTTGAACACGGTTTGCCTGATGCGCTTGCGAATGTTCGTGTGGATGGCTGGATGGATGCCGCTAAAGGCATTATGACCACCGATACGGTTGAGAAGATTGTTTCGCGTCAATTTGAAATCCAAGGTCATACCGTGAGTTTGACAGGTATTTCAAAAGGTTCTGGCATGATTCATCCGAATATGGCGACCATGTTGGGCTTTGCTGCAACGGATGTGGCAATGTCTCAGGAACTGCTTCAAAAAGCATTAACGGATGCAACGAATCTTTCGTTTAATCGAATTACGGTGGATGGTGATACATCAACGAATGATGCTTGTACTCTGAGTGCAACGGGCCAGTCAGATTTGCCAGAGATCACTGATGAATCTTCTGAGGCCTACACAATTTTTGCTCAACAGCTCAATGAAGTGATGACTGAATTGGCACAAATGATTGTGCGAGACGGTGAAGGTGCGACCAAATTTATTTCGATTGAGGTAAATGGTGGAGCCACTCAGCAAGAATGTTTGGATGTTGCATATACAGTGGCGCATTCTCCGTTGGTGAAAACTGCGTTTTTTGCCTCAGATCCAAACTGGGGTCGTATCTTAGCGGCTGTCGGTCGAGCAGGTATTGATGATTTAGATATTGAGGCCTTAACAATTTTCTTAAATGAAGTGTGTATTGTTCGTGACGGTGGTCGTGCGAGTGATTACACAGAAGAAAAAGGCCAAGCGGTGATGGATTTGACTGATATTACGATTCAAATTAATCTAAATCGCGGTGAATTCTCAGAAACGGTTTGGACGACAGATTTTTCGTATGATTACGTCAAAATCAATGCGGAATATCGAACGTAAAAATGTCTGATTTTTTGCAGATTGCTTTGGGTGTTGTTGTACACAAGGGGCAATACCTTGTGGCTCAACGCAAAAAGCATCAACACCAGGGAGGCAAATGGGAATTTCCTGGTGGAAAGGTCGAGCAAGGCGAAACGCTCGAGCAGGCCTTAGTTCGAGAGTTACAAGAAGAAGTCGGTATCAAGCCAACCCAATTTCAACATCTAATTACAGTCGAACATACTTATCCTGATTTGAGTGTCCAGTTAAATACTTGGTATGTGACTGAATTTCAAGGGATTGCTCAAAGTGGTGAGTCTCAGATGATAAAGTGGGTTTCAGTTGAAGAATTGAGCCAATTAACTTTTCCAGAGGCGAATCAACCCATTGTTCAGGCTGTTTTTCAAAAGCTAAATCCCCAAAATTAATACTCAGAGTTTGTGAGTGATAGGCTCGAGTCCTAGCTTTTGATATTCTCTGTATCGAGTTCTTGCCAGTTCTTTGCAGGCTTCAGAGCCGTCAATGATTTCAACGATTCGATACATATCTGAATGCGCTGTGTGAAATGTGTTGCTTACATTTACCCAAACATCAAATGCATTTGAAGCCGGTGGGGTTTCGCTTAAGAGGATTTGAGTGTTTTCTCTTTCTTCACAGTCATGCGCTAAAAAGCTATCTTCTTTGAATGCCCATAAAGCTTCGCTGATCTCATTTTTTTGATCGCCATCACAGGCAATCCAAACATGATGGCCTTTGTGCCATACTTGATGCGTTAAGCGTGCTAGAAAATGAAATCGCTCTTGCTGAGATTCCGTTGCTAGAATGTAAAACAATAATTCTGTCATGTTCGATATTGTAGGTGAGTCGATGATTAAGTTTTGTTTTTTTGTGCCTGAGTCGCATTTAGAGTCTGTGAAATCGGCTGTTTTTGCCGAAGGGGCGGGCCAGATAGGTGATTATGAATCGTGTTGTTGGCAAACATTAGGAACCGGACAATTTAAAGCGATGGCATCGGCCAATCCTTTTATTGGAGAGGTAGGCGAGTTAGAAAAAGTCGAAGAGTGGAAAGTGGAGATGGTGGTGGAAGAAACAAAAATGCCGTCTGTGATGACGGCATTCTTGGCAGCGCATCCTTATGAAGAACCCGCTTATGAGTGTTTCCAAATTTATGAGTGGAACACTTGACCTGGCTTAAGACCGAATTTTTTCAAAATCAAAGCCAATGGGCAGAAACGTGTAAGACCAGTTACGATCAACATGATGCCTGGCAATGCAGACAACCATAACCACATTGCATTACCCGTTAGGTTGTTCAAAATAAGGCCTGCCAAAATGACAGTGCCTGCAAAAATTAATACAACACGTTCTAGTGCCATAATTCACCTCGATTGAGTTTGTTTATAAGTATATTAGCAATTACTTATTATTGAGTAATTCAATCAGTTTTGCAACGACTGAATTTAATTCCAATTCTTGTTTTTCATTGTCAGTACGGTTTTTGTATTCGACTGTCCCAGCATCAATACCGCGTTCGCCTATAACAATGCGATGAGGCATGCCAATCAACTCCATATCGGCAAACATGACGCCAGGGCGTTCTTTTCGGTCGTCAAAAATTACATCGACGCCGTTAGCTTTCAGCTCTTCGTAAATGCTTTCAGCTTGTTCGCGAACACGTTCTGATTTGTGCATATTCATTGGCACAATCGCGACTTGGAAAGGCGCCATGCTAGATGGCCATTGAATGCCCCAATCGTCGTGGTTTTGTTCAATCGCTGCAGCAACTATGCGCGTGATGCCGATGCCATAACAACCCATAATCATCGTTTGGCCTTTGCCTGATTCCGACAATACATTGGCTTTTAAGGCCTCACTGTATTTTGTGCCAAGTTGGAAGATGTGACCAACTTCGATGCCGCGACAGATGGATAATGTGCCTGAACCGCATGGGCTAGGGTCACCTTCAACGACATTGCGTAAATCAGCGACTTCTGGTGTTGCGCAATCACGTTCCCAGTTAATGCCAAATAAGTGTTTGCCATCAATATTTGCACCTGCTGAGAAATCCGATAGGATCTCAACAGAGCGATCGATGATGACAGGAATTGGGCAGTTCACAGGGCCTAAAGAACCTGGCGCTGCACCCATTACATTTTTGATTTCTTCGTCTGTGGCAAAGCGTAAAGGTTCTGCAACTTGGGCTAGGTTTTCAGCTTTGATTTCATTGAGTTCGTGATCGCCACGTACGCACAATGCAATGAAGTCGGCATCGCAATCTTCGCTGGCTTCAACAATTAATGTTTTGACGGTTTTTTCAATCGCCAAATCAAACTGTTCAACCAGTTCATCAATCGTTTTTGCATTCGGTGTATCGACTTCGCGCATCTCTTCTGTGGCTTCAGCACGCTCACCGACAGCAATGGCTTCGGCTTTTTCGATGTTTGCTGCGTAATCACTGTCTGACGAAAAAGCAATCGCATCTTCACCTGATTGAGCCAATACGTGGAACTCATGAGAGCCATCGCCACCAATAGAGCCTGTGTCAGCTAAAACAGGGCGGAAATCCAACCCTAAGCGCGAGAAAATATTGCAATACGCTTGGTGCATTCTGTCGTAAGTTTCTTGCAAACATTCTTGGCTCATGTGGAATGAGTAGGCATCTTTCATAATGAATTCACGTGAACGCATCACGCCGAAACGAGGTCGGATTTCATCGCGGAATTTCGTTTGAATTTGGTAGAAGTTCACCGGTAATTGTTTGTAACTGCGAATCGCATTGCGGGCAAAGTCAGTAATGACTTCTTCGTGCGTAGGTCCCATGCAGAACTCGTTGTTATGACGGTCTGTGAAACGCAATAATTCTGCACCGTATTGTTCCCAACGGCCTGATTCTTGCCACAATTCAGCGGGTTGAGTCACAGGCATCAACATTTCTAAAGCACCCGCTTTGTCCATTTCTTCGCGCACAATGTTTTCAACTTTGCGTAAGATGCGAAGGCCTGTCGGCGTCCAAGTGTAAAGACCTGATGAAAGACGGCGAATTAAACCTGCGCGAAGCATCAATTGGTGGCTGATAACAACCGCATCGTTCGGGGTTTCTTTAAGGGTGTTTAGAGGGAATTGAGTAGTTCTCATGTGACTTTAAAAGCTCCGTAAAAATTTTCACGATTTTAGCACGTTTGCAACCGGCACATAATAGCGTTTCGGTGTCTTGGCTTCGGGGATGTTGGCTGGGTTTTTGAGTTGTTCGATTGCCCATTGAATATGTTCTTGAGCGAGTTCTGAAGCGAGCGGGTAGGCCTTATTTAAAGCGTCGATTAATGCTTCGGATGCTTTTTGGTTGCCTATCGCGACTGCCACATTGCGTTGCCATTTGGCGTGCCCAATACGTCGTATGGGGGAGCCAGCCATTTTGTCTAAAAATTCGCTTTCATTCCAGCGAATGGCTTCAATCAGAGAAAGTTCATCGAGTTGGTTTCGGGGAGAAAAATCGGCGTTGTCTGATAACAACGCAAACTTATTCCAAGGGCAAACCAGTTGGCAATCATCGCAGCCATAGATGCGATTCCCGATTAAAGGCCTTAACTCTTCAGGAATCGAGCCGTGATGTTCAATGGTTAAATACGAAATACATTTGGTGACTTCCAATTCATAAGGGTTGCGAAAGGCCTGAGTTGGGCAGAAATCCAAACATTGAGTGCATGAGCCGCAGCTGTTTTTGGCTTGTGTATCAGCGATAGGCAATTTGAAGTCGAGAAAAATCTCACCTAAAAAGAAAAAAGAACCTGATTTTGCATTCAGTAATAAGGTGTTTTTGCCCACCCAGCCGAGTCCTGCTTGTTCAGCAATGGTTTGTTCCATTACGGGTGCGGAATCGACAAATACACGATAACTAAAGTCTCCGACGGTTTCGCGAATGCGAGCGGCCATCTGTTCAAGTTTCTTTTTGAAGACCTTGTGGTAGTCTCGTCCAAGCGCATAGCGCGACACATAGCCATGTTCAGCGCGGTTCAACTGCTCCAGAGCGTTGCTGGATTTTTCTGGCCAATAGGGTAAGGTGAATGACAAAATCGAAACGGTGTTGGGGTGCAGTTCGCTGGGATTGGCGCGCAGGTGCGCGTTGCGCTGCATATAGTCCATATCGCCGACGTCAATCGACTCAAACCAAGCTTGGTGTTTTTGTCCTGCTTCTTTCAGCGAAGTATGACTGATGCCAAAGGAGGAAAATCCTAACGCTTTTGCGTCATCTTTAATCTGAGACAGTAAGGCATCAATATTCATATTCGTTATAATGTGAGCAACATAAAAACGGTATTTTATCAAAGCGTATGCACATTCAAACAGCTGAACAGATGAAAGCCTTGGGCGCTCAACTGGCACAGGCCTTACAAACCCTGCAATCTAATCAATCAACCGTTATTAATATCAATCTTCAAGGTAATTTAGGTGCTGGTAAAACAACACTGACGCAAGGCCTTGTTCAGGCCTTATTGCCCGATGCGCGCGTGAAAAGCCCGACTTACACCTTGGTCGAAACTTATGAAGTGGGTGATTTTCAAATTGCGCATTTTGATTTGTATCGCTTGTGTGACCCCGAAGAATTGGAGTTTTTGGGTATTCGAGATTATTTTGAGGGCGCTCGCGCGAATTTGATTGAATGGGCTGAGAAGGGCGAAGGGGTTTTGCCTGAGTTTGATGTCAAGATAGATATCTTGATTCAGGGCGAGACTCGAGAGGTTCGTATTGAAGCGATGACTGAAACGGGTGAGGAGTTGATTCATGCAATGGGTTAAAAGTCTAACTGTCTTGCTTCTTGTGTTTTGGGCGTCAATGTCGTCTGCGGCTAAACTGAACAGTGTGGAGGCGACCTATCAAACTTATTCAACGACGGTTGTGTTTCAAACCAGCTCTGAAGTGGAGTTTAAAACCTTTCGGTTAAGTAACCCCGATCGGATTGTCGTGGATTTAATGCGGGTTTATGGGGATGCGGCTTTGCCTGATGTGAGTGCCTCAACGACGATTAAGAATATCCGAAACTCAAAAAGCAAAAAGAAATATCGCTATGTTTTTGACCTGAAACAGCCCACGCAATATTCCTATGCCAAACTTAAAAATCCAAATCGGATTGTGATTCGATTTAAGGATGATCCGACAAAAAAGTACTGAACACACCGCGTCCTATCGATCAAAGTGGTGTGTTAACCGATCAACAAGTTGCGAGCTTATTACTGCGAGATTATGTCGTGGTGATTGATCCCGGGCATGGAGGTAAAGACCCTGGGGCTTCGGGCAAGATGGGGACTCGCGAAAAAGATGTTGTGTTGCAAATTTCGAAACGCTTACAGCGCCGCTTAAACGCCGTGCCCGGTGTAAAAGCCTATTTAACCCGTGATGATGACACTTTTGTCAAACTGAGGAACCGCACACGTCAGGCGCACAAGATGAATGCTGATGTGTTTGTTTCCGTTCATGCAGATGCGGTAGGATCGAGTCAGCCGAGCGGGGCATCGGTGTGGGTATTGTCCAATAAAGGTGCGCGTTCTGAATTGGGGCGTATGTTGGCTAAACGAGAAAACTCCGTCGATAAAGAAGTGTATGAGGATTACAAAGGGTTAGACCGAGAATTAGCTTATGTTTTGGGGGATTTGACCCAAGCGGCGGCTCGTCAGCACAGTGAGTTATTGGCAAATTCGGTGGTTGATGAAATGGCGAAAATTGGCCCGATGCACAAACGTCGATTGTTGCGCAACTCTTTTGTAGTTTTGAAAACGGTCAATCTACCTTCAATCCTGGTGGAAACAGGTTTTTTAACCAACCGTAAAGATGAAAAGCGCTTACGCAATCCAAATGAGCAGGAAAAAATTGCTAAGGCGATTGCTAAGGGTATTATTCGATACGCCAAACAAAATGCAGGTGACGATACTAAGCTTGCGGCCTCGAGGGTCACGGAACATATTGTACGCTCGGGCGATACCTTGGGAGAGATTGCTGAACGATACAATGTGAGTATTCGTTC
>JAAZVR010000021.1 GCA_018623305.1 Thiotrichales bacterium
ACCATGTGTAAGGCAAGGTTTCTGTCTCGGGCATGCGGCCTTTTAACAATAGCTGCAAACGCACTTTCCAGTGACCGAAATTCGGGAAGGTAATAATGCCTTGCTTGCCGACGCGTAACATTTGGTCAATCAAATGGTCAGGACGATCCATCGTTTGCAAGGCTTGAGTCATCACCACGTAATCAAAACTTTGTGCATCGAAATATTGCGAAATTCCGTAGCTGTCATCCAAATCGGCCTCAATCACATTGATGCCTTTTTTGACGCTTTCGGCAATCAGTTCATGTTCGATTTCAATACCGTAGCCATGAACGTTTTTTGTTTGAATCAAGTGATTGAGTAAATCACCGCGACCGCAGCCTAAATCCAATACGCGTGAATCAGGTTGAATCCATTCAGAAATTAACGATAAATCTGGGCGTAAGGTCATGCGGACACCTCTGTGTTGATGCGCTGGAGATATTCACCAAGCACGGTTTCGTAATGCGAATTCGGCAATAAAAAGGCATCGTGGCCTTGCGACGATTCCACTTCGGTGTAGCTGACGTTCAAATTATTGCTGACCAAAGCGCGGACGATTTCGCGTGAACGCTGTGGCGAGAAGCGCCAATCTGATGTAAACGACACCACCAAGAAGTCCGATTGCGCTTGTTTCATCGTCAAATTCAAATCGTTGTTGAACTCCGCTGCTGGGTCAAAATAATCCAAGGCCTTGGTCATGAGCAAATAGGTATTGGCGTCAAAGTTCATTTGCGTGGCGAATTTATTGCCTTGGTAGCGCAAATAGCTTTCCACTTGGAATTCCACATCGAAACCGTATTGAACGCCTTCAGAACGCATCTGGCGACCGAATTTTTCACCCATGATATCGTCGGATAAATAGGTCAAATGTCCGAGCATTCGAGCCAGCATTAAGCCGCGCTTCGGTGAGGTGTTGTGTTCCAAGAAGCGGCCTTCATGGAAATCAGGGTCGGTCATAATTGACTGACGAGCCACTTCGTTAAAGGCGATATTTTGTGCCGAAAGTTTCGGCGCGCTGGCGATGATCACCGCATGGCGCACGCGTTCAGGGTAGTCGATGCTCCACTGTAAAACTTGCATACCGCCCAATGAACCGCCAATCACCGCCGCCCAATTTTGAATGCCCAAATGATCCGCTAAACGAGACTGCGAAGTCACCCAGTCTTTGACCGTCATCAATGGGAAGTCAGGGCCGAAGGGTTTGCCAGTCGCTGGGTTGGTTGAAGTGGGGCCAGTCGAACCTCGGCAACCGCCTAAGTTATTCGACGATACGACAAAAAATTTATTGGTATCAATCGGCTTGCCTGGGCCGATATAGCCATCCCACCAACCTGGTTTTCGCTGTTCAGCGTCATGAAAACCCGCAGCATGATGGTCACCGCTGAGTGCGTGACAAATCAACACCGCATTACTTCCGTCGGCGTTCAATTCACCGTAGGTTTCGTAAATCAATTCAAATGAATCCAATGTTTTTCCGCAGTTCAGCGTCAAAGGTTCGTTGCATTGAAAGGTCTGTGGCGCGACAAGACCGACCGAGTTTTCAGGAATGTGTTCGGGCATTTTGATTTCCATTTCGACAATGGAAGATATTTTACCGTATCATTTAAGGAAGGGTAGAAGGAAGTATTGCAATGAAATTTATAATTAAACTGTTCCCGGAAATCATGGTGAAGGGAACCAAAGCACGTAAACAGTTTATTAAACATCTTCAGTCTAACTTATTCACTTTGCTAAGACGGATTGATCCAGATGTTCAGATTAAGTTTTTCTGGGACAAACTGGAGGTGCAAACGGTCGCGGATGCGAATGCTATCGAACAGATGCGACAGAAATTAGTGACTACGCCGGGAATTGGGTTTGTTTTTCAAGTGGAGCCACACCCATTGCCTGCTGCGGATGAGACTGTATTTCCGCTGATTGCAGAAAAAGTGAAGCAGTATTATTCAGCTCAAATTGAGAATAAGACGTTTTGTGTACGCGTGCGCCGTTCAGGAAATCACGAGTTTACTTCGATTGATTTGGAGCGTTATTTGGGAGCAGAGCTTTTTGAGGCGGTTGACTCGGCTAAGGTGCAATTGAAAAAGCCTGAGGTTGAAGTCGTGATTGAATTGCATGACAAAACGCTTAATTTAGTTACTCAGCGTTTAGAAGGTTTGGGCGGCTTCCCGCACGGTTCGCAGGATGATGTCTTGTCTTTGATGTCGGGTGGTTACGATTCGACGGTGTCAAGCTATATGACGATGCGCCGAGGTTCGAAAACACATTTCTTGTTTTTCAACTTGGGCGGTTCTGCCCATGAAGTGGGTGTGAAGCAGGTATCGATGTTTTTGTGGCATAAGTTCGGTTCAAGCAGTCGTGCAAAATTTATTACCGTGCCGTTTGAGAAGGTCGTTTCAGATATTTTGCAAAATGTGGATTCGTCGCAAATGGGTGTGGTGTTGAAGCGCACCATGCTAAAAGCAGGTGAGTTGATTGCCGATGAAATGGGCATTGATGCGATGGTCACAGGTGAAAGTATTTCGCAGGTGTCGAGTCAGACGATTCGAAATTTATCGACCATCGATAAAGTCACGGATAAGTTGATTTTGAGGCCTTTGGTGACGATGGATAAGACCGATATTATCGAGATTGCTGAGCGCATTGGTAGTGCGGATTTTGCCAAAAATATGCCTGAATATTGCGGTGTGATTTCGCAAAACCCAACGGTGCGTGCGAATCCAAAACGTATTCGATATGAAGAATCGAAGATGAGTGATCAGATTTTGCAAGATGCGGTAAATAGTCGTGAGATCGTAAATGTCGATGAAATTATTGCCGACGTAAATGAGGCTCAACACATCGAAATCGTGAATGAAATTCGTGATGAATTGGTGATTGATATTCGAAATGATTTTGAGCGTAAACAGTCGCCTGCGGAGTTTGCGAATTATGAGATTCCGTTTGATCAGTTGAATCAGAAGTTTAAAAATTTGTGTCCAAAGCAGGATTATTTGCTGTACTGCTCGAAAGGGGTGATGAGTCAATTGCACGCTTTGTATTTGCAAGAGCAAGGTTTTAATAACGTGAAAGTGTATCGCCCATAATAATTAACCATATATTGTTATATGTGTTTTAATAAGCCCGTGTTTTTGATGCGGGCTTTTTTATGTTTCGAATTGTGTTGTGGTGGTGTTTGTCGGTGTCTGTTTGGGCAGATAAGCCTGATTTGATGCTGTTGAAGAGTTATGAAGGACAGTCGGTTGAAGGCTGGGTGATGTCGGAGAAATTTGATGGTGTTCGGGCTTATTGGGATGGGCGTCAGTTGATTTCGAGAGGCGGTCAGGTGTTGTCCGCACCCGCTGGATTCACTCAGGAATTTCCTGATTTTGCTCTGGATGGTGAGTTGTGGCTGGCGCGCGGTGAATTTCAGCGAACTCAGTCGATTGTAATGCAGCAAGAACCGCATGATGCTTGGTATGAATTGACTTATCAAGTGTTTGAAGTGCCGAATCAATCGGGTGATTTACTGGCGCGTTTGGCGGTTTTGAGTGACTATTTGAAAGGCCATAAAGCACCATTTTTGCAAATGATTGAGCAAAGGCCTGTGCAGAGTTCGGATGGGTTAAAGGCCTATTTAAATGAAGTGCTTTCCAAGGGCGGTGAAGGCCTTGTTGTGCGCAATCCCAATACGCCTTATCAAACAGGTCGCTTGTCTTCGGCTTTAAAGATTAAACTCAAGCAGGATGGTGAATGTGAGGTGGTGGGTTACCGTGCGGGAAAAGGGAAATTTTTAGGCCTTGTGGGGGCTTTAGAGTGTCGATGGAATGGGCGCGTATTTGGTCTCGGCAGTGGCTTGTCGGATGCTCAACGCAAAGACCCGCCGAAGATGGGCGCGCGGGTGACTTTTGAATATCAAGGCTTTACGCAATCGGGTAAACCTCGACACCCTGTGTTTTTGCGTGAAAGACGGATGGATTAACGCAGCCATAAGCCTTTGAATATCGTGTAAAATTCACAGCAATTTAATCAGTTATTTCACGAAGGACGATGCCTCAAATGCAAGGTGGGTTGTTTATCAAAACGTACGGATGTCAGATGAATGAGTATGACTCCGAAAAAATGTCAGAATTATTAAAAAGCACACACGGCTTGGAATTAGTGGAAACGCCGGAAGAAGCCGATGTGATTTTGATGAACACCTGCTCCATTCGTGAAAAAGCGCAAGAAAAAGTCTTTTCTCAACTCGGCGAGTGGAAAGGTTGGAAGACGTCTAAGCCCGGTCGTATTATCGGTGTAGGCGGTTGTGTGGCTTCGCAAGAGGGCGAGGCGATTCGTCACCGTGCGCCGCACGTGGATATTGTGTTTGGCCCGCAGACATTGCACCGATTGCCGAAGATGATTGATGAGGTGCGTCAAAATCAAGGCATGATTAAGCCGCCGTCGGTGGTGGATATTTCTTTCCCAGAAATTGAGAAATTCGATAAGTTGCCTGAGCCTGAAGCGAATGGTGTTTCAGCGTTTGTTTCGGTGATGGAAGGCTGTTCTAAATACTGTACTTTCTGCGTGGTGCCTTACACGCGAGGCGAAGAAGTGTCTCGTCCTGTTGCAGATGTATTGCGCGAAGTGCGTTCTTTGGCCTCTCAAGGCGTGCGCGAAATCAATTTGCTAGGCCAGAATGTGAATGCTTATGATGGCCTCACAGAAGACGGTGAAACGGCCGATTTGGCGATGTTGATTCATGATGTTGCGGCGATTGACGGTATTGGGAGAATTCGTTTTACGACCTCTCATCCAGTCGAATTTTCGGACACTTTGGTTCAAGCCTATCGCGATGTGCCTGAGTTGGTGAGTTTTGTGCATTTGCCTGTGCAGTCGGGTTCGGATCGAATCTTAGCGCAGATGAAGCGTGGCCATATGGCGTTGGAATATAAATCGTTGATTCGTCGAATTCGTGAAGCGCGTCCAGGCATTAAATTGTCGTCGGATTTTATCGTCGGTTTCCCAGGTGAAACGGATGCCGATCACGAAGCAACCATGCAGTTGATTCGTGATGTGGGTTTTGACCGCTCATTCAGCTTTATTTACAGCGCGCGTCCAGGCACGCCAGCGTCAAGCTTGCCAGATGATGTTGAATTGCAAACGAAGAAAGAACGTTTGTACGAGTTGCAGGCCTTAATTAACGAACAGGCACAAGAGATTGCTAATAATCAAATTGGTACGGTTGAGCGTATCTTGGTTGAGCGTATTTCGCGTAACGATTACCGTCAATTAGCGGGTCGTACCGAGAACAACTGGGTGGTGAACTTTGAAGGCACGCCTGATTTGATTGGGCAGTTTGTGGATGTTGAAATAACAGAAGCGATGACAAACTCGATGCGAGGTAAGCTAGTAGCAACACCTGAGTCAGGTACATCAGCGGATCGTCAGTACTATGCCATCTGATTTATTGCGATTAGCGCTTTCCCCTGAAGACAATGGCGCTCTTTTGAATTTGTGTGGTTGGAATGACGAGCACATTGATATGGTTGAAAAACGTTTTGATGTGAGCATTCAGCGACTGGGTTTTGAATTCACGATTAAAGGTGACGATGAGGCAATTCAATCGACGGTTGAGGCCTTGCAAATGCTGTACCGAGAATCGTTTGAACATGATTTAGAGCCGAAAGGCGTTCATTTGATTTTGCAGCCTTTTCAGCTTGAACCCACGCCTTCGGGTGAAGAATCCATGCCTGCAGGCGATGTTTACGCTCAAGCGGGTCGTAAAAAAATCAAAGGCCGCAGCGCCAATCAGCAGCGTTACATCCGACGCATTCAAACACATGATATTAATTTTGGTGTGGGGCCTGCAGGTACGGGTAAAACCTATATTGCAGTGGCTTGTGCGGTGGAGTCTTTGTTGCGCGATGAAGTGCGCCGAATTATCTTGGTGCGCCCTGCGGTGGAAGCAGGTGAGAAATTGGGTTTCTTGCCGGGCGACTTAACGCAAAAAGTCGATCCATATTTGCGTCCACTTTACGATGCTTTATATGAAATGTTGGGCTTTGAGAAAGTCGAAAAATTGATTGAGAAAAATGTCATCGAGATTGCGCCTTTGGCCTTTATGCGAGGCCGAACTTTGAATGAATCCTTTGTGATTTTGGACGAAGCGCAAAATACTACGCCTGAGCAAATGAAAATGTTTTTAACGCGAATCGGCTTTGGTTCCACGGCAGTGATTACGGGTGATGTGACTCAGATTGATTTGCCCAAACACATCACCTCAGGCTTGAAGCAAGCACTGGATATTTTGAATGATGTGGACGGGATTTCAGTTTCACGTTTTGATGTGAAAGATGTGGTGCGTCATCCATTGGTGCAGAAGGTCATTGAGGCCTACGAGCGTTTAGAAGGCTAAGAATGAAACATTTAATCGAAGTTCAATACGAAGTGCCTGCTGAAGGCTTGCCAACAGAGCAAGATTTTCAGGCGTGGGTGAATCATGTTCTAGCGAAGTTAGATGAAACCTTTGAAGTCACCATTCGTATTGTGGATGAAGCGGAAAGCCAAGCGTTAAACAAAGAATACCGTGGCAAAGATAATTCAACCAATGTGTTGTCGTTTCCGATGGAAGAAGATTTGCCTGAAGAAATCGCTGAAGAAATGGACTCGGTTTATTTGGGTGATTTGGTGGTTTGTGCGGCAGTGGTTGAGCGCGAAGCGACTGAACAAAGCAAGGCCTTAACCGCGCATTGGGCGCACATGATTGTGCATGGATGTTTGCACCTTCTCGGTTATGATCACATTGAGGATGATGAAGCCGAAGAAATGGAATCAACCGAGATTCGAATCATGGGTGAATTAGGGTTTGCCAATCCGTATCACCTTGATTAAAATTCAAACTCCGTAATAACTTTAGATGTTGAAATGACAACTGAAAATCAAGAAGGGCCCAGTCCCAGTTCGTGGCTAGACCGCCTCGGCAAACTTTTCTCTGATGAAGTCCAAAGCAAAGACGACCTCATCACCGTCCTCCGCGATGCCAAAGACCGTGATTTACTCGATGCTGATGTGCTCGAGATCATGGAAGGTGCCTCTCAAGTTTCTGAAATGCGTGTGCGCGACATTATGATTCCGCGTGCAAAAATGTTTTTCCTTGAAAGTGATATGAATTTCGAAGCGGCATTGAATGTCGTGGTTGATTCTGCGCATTCTCGTTTGCCAGTTTTAGGTGAAGATGAAACAGATGCAATTGGTATTTTATTAGTCAAAGATTTGTTGAAACTCATTCAGCAAAAAGGCTTGAATGCGGAACTGGATTGGCAGTCGTTAGTCACTGAGGCGACGTTTGTGCCAGAGAGTAAACGCTTAAATGTACTTTTAAAAGACTTCAAAGCAAGCCGTCAACACATGGCGTTAGTTGCGGATGAGCATGGTGGAATTGCAGGTTTAGTCACAATCGAAGATGTGCTGGAACAAATCGTGGGTGATATTGCCGATGAGCATGATGCAGATGAAGATGTGTTTATTTTGTCTCATGATGGTGGGATAAATACCGTAAAAGCCCTGACACCTCTTTCAGCATTCAATGAACATTTTGCGACCGAATTGGCGGATGAGAGCTGTGATACGATGGGTGGCTTGATTGTCAAAACGTGTGGTCATGTGCCTGAGCAGGGTGAGGTGGTCATTCTAGAGGGTTATCGTTTTCAGGTATTGAAATCCGATGGGCGTCGCGTACATTTGTTTCAGGTCACTGAAATCAGTGACGAAGAGCTAATGGCTCCTGCAGTCTGATTGTGAGTCATTGGCTGTCTTTGTTTTTGGGTGCAGTGTCTGCACTCGCTTTCGCGCCTTTTGAATGGCGTTTCATGATTTTGATTGGTTTGGTGCCTTTGGCTCTGAGCTGGTATCGACAAACCCCGCGTCAAGCATGGCGAACGGGGTTTTTCTTTGGTTTGGGTTTGTTTGGTGTCGGAGCACACTGGATCTACAGCTCTATGACCTACATGGGTTTTCCATGGCTTCTTATTATTCCAATTACTCTTTTATTTATTGTTGTGATGGCTGCTTTTATCGGCTTGACAGGCTGGTTGGGTGCGCAAACGCTCTTGAAGCGTAGCCCTGTCCTTTGGTTTGTCGGATTTTTACCTTTAGTGTGGTTAGGGATGGAGCTGTTTAAAGGTTCTTTCTTGCATGGTTTTCCGTGGCTTGAGGTGGGCTATACAACATTAGATACGCCTTTCGTGAATTGGGCGCCTTGGCTTGGTAGCTATGGTCTTGGCTGGTTGGTGCTTGTTTTGGCAGGGCTTGTGGCTATTTTGGTTCGATCATCGCAGTCTTGGCCTTGGGTTTCGGTCAGTCTGGCTGTTTTGATTGGCTTGAGTGCTTGGGTTGAGAGATATCATGAACCTGTTTATCCTGACAGGCCTCTGCAATTTGCAGTGGTGCAGGCAGGTGTCGATCAAGCCGATAAATGGCAAGCGGATAAGCTGAAAATGATTGTGGATCGCTATATGGAGATGTCTCAGCCTTATTTGGGTGAGGTGGATGCAATTTTGTGGCCAGAGACCGCTTTGCCGACGTTTTGGGATAATTTAGATGCATATATGATGCCTTTTATCCTAGAAGCGCAAGAAAAAGGGACACACATTATTTCAGGTGTTCCCGTGCGGGATGAGAGCGGTCGTTATTACAACAGTGTGATGGATTTAACGACAGGTCAGCGTTATGACAAACATCGTTTGGTGCCTTTCAGTGAATATTACCCGTTGGGCGATGTGCTTTCCGTGGTTGCTGACTGGATGGCGATACCAATGTCTTCGTTTTCGCCAGGCAGTGTTGTACAACCTGTTTTTGAAGTGAAAGGAGAAAAAGTGGGTGTGACGGTGTGCTACGAAATCGCTTTTTCTACTGAGGTTAAAAAAGCTTTGCCACATGCTTCAGTGTTATTTAATTTCAGTAATGAAGCTTGGTTCAAAGGCACGTATGAACCGGCTCAACTCCTTGAGATGGCTCGAATGAGGGCGATTGAATCTGGTCGAACGGTGATTCGTGCTAACACTGGATACAGTGCGTATATTGCGCCCAACTCAAGAGTAATCAGCTCAAATCGCGAATTTAATCAAAAGGTAATTCTTTTTAATATCTCTAACCGTGCAAAATAAACCTGTAAACCTAATTTTTTTGTTTTTATAAAAATGTATTGGACTTGTATAAAAGGCCATCTAGTGGAAGCTATGTTTTAAGATTTATCTCTTAAGAAAAAGTTGGTATCGGGATTTGTTTTATCTGCAATTATTCCGTTTGCTGTGATTTCTGTCATCGCTGAGCAAATGGCAGCGGATTCTTTGCAAGAAAGTAATATGGCCATTTTGGAAGCGGCAAATCAAGCAAAGTCTCATGAACTTTCAGCATACTTTACAACGATAGAAAAACAAGCAGTGACAACGGCATTGAATCCAGTCACTCAAGATGCGGTTAACTTGTTTGACCAGACTTTTTCAGAGCAATCATATTTCTTGGGTAATTTAGGCGATGACCGAGTAGCAGTTGAGAATTACTGGCGCAATCAGTTTGGTCAAGAATAAAAAACTCAGAATCAGCGAGACTTTGACGTGTCTAGCTATGTTGGCAATATGATGCAATCTATGCTACCAACCATCCTTGGCTTAATAAGTTTCTGAGTGATTTTGGTTTTTACAACATCTTCTTGGTGAACAACCAAGGTGTGATTGTTTACACAGTTTTTAAAGAGTTGGATTATGCGAAGTCGTTGGAGACGGGCCTTGGAAAGATACAGGCATTGCTGAAGCATACCGTGCGTCTAAGCAGCTAAAACCAGGCCAAGTGGTTTGGGATGATTTGAAATTGCGTGCGCCTTCTTATGACGCCCCTGCAGGCTTTATTGCAACGCCAATCGCGAATGCGAATCAGCTTAGTGCTCAAGTCAACCACTTTAAGCTATCGGGTTCGTCATCATCGAAGTCGGCTCCTGTCGCTAAGGCCTCTAATGAGTCTAAGCCTGAGCCAGCTCCGGTGAAAACGGAGTCTAAACCTGATGTTGCTCCGGCTTCTGCGAAAAAGCAAGATGCGGATGAATGGGCTGAGTTCTGGTTAATAGCTCGTTGATTCTAGTTAAGCCTTGGGTCGTGTGATTCAAGGCTTTTTTGTTTTTAAGTCATATAAATGTCATCTATTGAAATACGAGTTTTGATATATTTGGCAAAACTAAAATTGAGGAGCCAGCATGATTCGAGTTGCGATTAATGGATTTGGCCGTATGGGTCGTTTGGGTTTGCGTCAGGCCTTTGATTGGGAAGGCATTGAGTTTGTGCATATCAATGAAATTGCGACGGATGCCATCGGTTCTGCGCATTTGTTGAATTTTGATTCCGCGCACGGTCGCTGGTCGCATAAAGCTCAAGCGCAAGGCGATTCGATTGTGATTAAAGGCCATACCATCGGTTATTCATCATGTGCGGCGATTGAGGATTTTGATTGGGGCGCCTTGAATGTGGATATTGTGCTGGAATGTACGGGCGTATTCCGTAATCGAGAACAGGTTCAGCCGTATTTCGATCAAGGTGTGAAGCAAGTGATTGTGGCGGCGCCATTTAAAGAAGGCGTGAAAAATCTGTTGATGGGCATCAATGATGATGAGTTTGTTGCAGGTGAAGACTCATTGATTACAGCGGCTTCGTGTACGACTAACTGCATTGCGCCTGTGATTAAGGTTTTACATGAGCATGTGGGTATTTCACACGGTTGTATTACGACGATGCACGACCGCACCAACACGCAAAAAGTGGTTGATCACGGGCATAAAGATTTGCGTCGAGCGCGTTCGAGCTTTGAATCATTGATTCCGACTTCGACGGGTTCGGCTTCTGCGATTGGAACAATTTTCCCTGAATTGAATGGGCGTTTGGATGGCATTGCGGTGCGTGTACCGTTTATGAATGCGTCACTGACGGATTTGGTGATGGAGATGAATCGTCCTGTGACGGTGGAAGAAATTAATGGTTTGTTTAAAGAGGCCTCAGAAACGTATTTGAAAGACATTTTGGGCTATGAGGAATTGCCTTTGGTGTCGGTGGATTATGAAGGTGAGACGTGTTCATCGGTGATTGATGCACAATCCACGCGCGTGATCAACGGTACTCAGGTGAAAGTGTTGGCGTGGTATGACAATGAAATTGGTTATATGCAGCGCATGATGGAATTGGCGATGAAAGTCGGTCGAGAAAATCAGGTGGCAGGGATTTAAGCGATGAATTCAACTCAGCAATACATGATTGTGACGGGCAACTATTGGGCGTTTACGCTGACCGATGGGGCTTTGCGTATGTTGGTGTTGCTGTATTTTTACCAGATGGGCTACAGTCCGCTTGAATTGGCGATGCTGTTTTTGTTTTATGAATTCTTTGGGATTGTGACGAATTTATTCGGGGGTTGGCTGGGTGCGCGTGCAGGGCTGAATGTCACCATGAATATAGGCCTTGCGATACAAATAGCTGCGCTTCTGATGTTGACCGTGCCAGCTGAATGGCTCGGAGTGCTCTATGTAATGATTGCGCAGGCCTTGTCGGGGATTGCGAAAGACCTGAATAAAATGAGCGCAAAAAGCTCGGTGAAAAATTTAACCTCCGATGCTTCGGGTGGTTTATATCGCTGGGTGGCGGCTTTGACGGGGTCGAAAAATGCACTCAAAGGCGTGGGCTTTTTTATGGGCGCCTTTTTGCTTGAAGCGGTCGGTTTTACGAATGCGATGTGGGTGATGATTGCCTTGCTTTCGGTGGCATTGATGGTGTCTTTGTTGAAGCTCGATGGTTCGCTCGGTAAGGCAAAAAACAAGCCGAAATTTGCGCAGATGTTTTCGCATTCACAGGCGATTAATGGTTTGTCAGCGGCGCGTTTTTTCTTGTTTGGCGCGCGAGATGTCTGGTTTGTGGTGGCCTTGCCTGTGTTCGCCGCGAGTGTGTTGGGCTGGTCGCATACTCAAATCGGTATGTTTATGGCGACGTGGAT
>JAAZVR010000130.1 GCA_018623305.1 Thiotrichales bacterium
CTATTACCTCGGTTGAGGATACGTTGGAATCTAAAGAGATTGAAACAGAGCGTCCAGCTCAAGGCTGGGTTGAAGTTGTGAATGGAGAGCGGTGGATTTGGACAGGCGGGACTTGGCAAATTTCGGATTAATTTTGTATTTCGCTTGCGTGGATGTTTGGGCAAATGATTCGGATGTGGTGGATGCAAAATTACTAATGCAAGCGAGAGAGAGCCTGTTGGTGTATGCCCACAGTTATAACTTTCGTCAATCCAGTACGCGCAAAAGTTGGCAAGGGTGGTATGGCTTTTTGCCTTGCCCTGATATGAGAACTCAGGGGCGTTCAGGTGTGGCAGATGGCACTTGTGGAAAAAAGAATTATGCGGCTGTGGGAGTATTCCCTTGGAAAACCTTGGGCATTGATAAGCCGCAACATCGCTGGGGTGCTTGTTTGAATTATGCCGTGTCAGGCGTGTTTAAAAATGGCTCCACCACTCGAACAGACGAGCTGAATGAGCGAGTGATTCCGCAGTTGACAGTGAGTGGTCAACCCGTCGCAGCGGTGATTTGGATGAGTAACGTGGATTGTGAAGATGCTTCGCAAGGATATGCCTTGAGTCAGCGTTTGGATTTGAGCTTTGATGGTGATGAGTTGTGGCGTTTTATTTCGGTGAAGGATGTGTTTGGTTTTGTCCGCAATACGCAATTTTTTAAGGCGGAAAAGGTTTTGTTGCAGAGAGCCATTGATCAATGTGAGCAAAAAGAGCAGTGGGATTCAAGCGATATTGAATCGTGTGGAATTCAGTTGGTGGATGGAAAAATGATGGACTTTACCGATAAAGATAGCTTGATACGTCGTTGGTGGCAGCATAGGGCGCATGAATTTGAAATCGACTTTTGATACGGGTTTTAGTTTATTAGAAATACTGATTGTTTTGATTGTGCTGAGCGTGTTATCAGGTTCGTTTATTCAATCGAAAAGTCAGCAGAAGCGCATCGTGGATTTTCAGCTAAATCAGCAATATTTGAATGATATAAAAACTGAAATCAAAGGGTTTTACGCCTTGCATGGTCGTTGGCCTTGTCCTGCCGATGAGTCAGGTGTTGAGGGTTGGAAAAACAATGCCTGCGATAAAGCATCAGGGGTGCTGGCGTATAAAACATTGGGTTTAAAACGCGCGCAAGATATTTGGGGGCAAAACTGGTTTTACTCGCTTGCAGAGGATATTCAAATTTGTGAGCAGATGAAGGCAACGGGCAGTTGTCAGAGTACGACGTATACGTGGCCTATACGCATCGAATTTTATTTACTCAGCCGAGGAGGCGATTATGAAACTCAATCAACCGAATCGTGGATTCATTATTCAGAACAAAGTCACCAGTTTGATGACCAGATGGTTTGGATGTCAGAAAATGAAGCCATTCAATGGCGATTGCAGACAGGCTGGGTTCTCCCTGATTGAAATGGCGGTGGTGCTTTTGGTTATGGGTGTTTTGATGGGTGGCGTGATGAAAGGCATGGATATGGTGGAGTCGGCGAAGTATAAAAAACTAATCGAGTTGGATGATACCTTAGAAGGCGCGCTACTGGCGTATCAGGATAAGTATCGACGTTTGCCGGGTGACGATTCTAAAGTGGCGGACTTCTTAGGATTGACGAGTGAAGACGCAGGCAGTGGTAATGGTAGTTTGTCAGGTGACTTTGATGATACGGATGAAGATGTGGAGTCGCGTAAATTATGGCAACACCTAAGAGCGGCGGATTTGATGAATGGTGCAACAGCAGGTGATATGGCGCGCGAAATTCCGCAACATGCTTGGAGTGATTCAGCAGGATTTGAGTCGGATCGATTTGGCTTAACAGGTTTGGTGGTGTGTTTTAAGAATCTTCCAGGTGAGTGGGCGCAAAAGTTTGATGTTGAAAGAGATGATGGTAATGCCACGACAGGTCGCGTCCAGTCGGGGGCTTCAGATACAGTCACGGCGTATGATCGAGAGTCAGAAACAACTTTATGTAGAAAAATTTAAAAAAATGCTTGCAAGATAAAAAGTCGTTCGTATAATACGCGACATCAAGCCGACATAGCACAATTGGTAGTGCAACTGATTTGTAATCAGTAGGTTCCCAGTTCAAGTCCGGGTGTCGGCACCATACATTAAAACCCCGTTATACTTAGTTTATAACGGGGTTTTTTATTATCGAAGTCAAATTAATAAGGCCATAAAAAAATAGTTCCCTTATTTTTTGCAGGGACTTTGGCTTTGTGCTAGAATTTTCTAGTAATTTTAAGTTTTTGGAGAGATATCATGCCTGTTGCATTAGATCCAACTTTATATATCCCAGTTTTGGTAGTTATCGCAGTTGTTGCTGTTATCGGCGTAATTAGCGATAAAATCTTCGGTTAATAGCCGATGAGAGGGCCCCTTAATTGGGGCTTTTTTGTGTCTGAAATATAGGTTTTATGATGAAACGTTTTCATTTGGTTGTTTTGACTTTGTTTGCGTTGGTGTGGATGTCTGGGTGTTCAACGCCTCAGCCTAGACATACAGATAATATCTGTTCGATTTTGGATGAATACCCTGACTGGTACACTTACGCCAAAAATTCCGAAGAGCGTTGGGGTACCCCGATTCATATTCAAATGGCATTTGTGTACCAAGAGTCTCGATTTGTTGATGATGCGAGACCTGCACGTCAATACTTATTGGGTGTAATTCCATGGTTTAGGCCTTCATCTGCCTATGGTTATGCTCAGGCACAAGATCCGGTTTGGAAAGAATATAAAGCTGAAGCGGCGATGATGGGGGCGGATCGAGATGAAATGGATGATGCGCTTGATTTTATCGGTTGGTATAACGATAAAAGCTCCCAGCGTTTAGGTTTGAAAAAATGGGATGCTAAGCGTTTGTATTTAGCCTACCACGAAGGTCATGGCGGCTATAAACGTAAAACCTATTTGAAAAAACCATGGTTGGTCAAAATCTCCAAAAAAGTTGCCAATCAATCATGGCGCTTTAAAAAGCAATTGGCTCAGTGCGAGCACCGTTTTAAACGTAAGAGTTGGTTTAATATTTTTGGTTAAGTATGTTCTCGAGTGATGCAAATGCCAACATCATTCGGGCTTCCGGCAATGTCTACTTTTTTATGCAAGGTACATTCAATCTTGATGATGGAGAAAGTGTCCAATAGCTGTGTGCACAGTTGTTCTGCGAATGTTTCGATGAGTTCAAAGGTATTGTCTCTACCAAAATTTACGACGGTTTCGGAGACTTGAGCGTAATCGACGCC
>JAAZVR010000131.1 GCA_018623305.1 Thiotrichales bacterium
ATTACGGAATGTATTTTCCATATAACGCACATACGATTTCGGCAATTTGTCTAACATATTGCCATGAACGACAATAATTGGTGGGTTGTGTCCGCCCATGTGTGCGTAACGCATTTTCACTCGACGACCCTGAACCAACGGAGGCGCATGATCGAACTGCAAATCTTCCAATACACGCGTCAAACGTGACGTACTGATTTCAGTCAACGAAGCCTGATAAGCCTGGTTCACTGAGCCAAACAAATCACCCACACCTGTACCGTGCAGCGCCGAAATATAATGAATCTTAGCGAAATTAATAAACGACAACTTCAAATCCAACTCTCGACGAATCTTGTTCTTCTGATCCGTACTCAAGTTGTCCCATTTATTAATCGCAATCACCAAAGCACGACCCGAATCAATCGCCAAACCCAGCAAGGTTTGATCCTGGTCAGTCACACCTTCAGAGCCATCAATAACGAGGATTGCAACATTTGAATCTTGCATCGCTTGAACGGCTTTAATTACACTGAATTTTTCAATCGTCTCGTTAATACGGCCTCGACGACGCATCCCTGCCGTATCAATCAAGACATAATCTTGATCGTCACGCGTAAACGGTACATCCACTGAATCTCGGGTCGTTCCTGGCATGTCAAACGCCAACACACGTTCTTCACCAATGATTCGGTTGACCAATGTTGATTTACCCACATTCGGACGACCAATAATGGAAATGCGCAAACCATCGTGCTTTTCTTCTGGCTCGATAACATCGGGCAAATGCTCCATTGCCAAATCAAGCATGTGGGCAACACCACGACCATGCGCCGCTGACAAGATAAGTGGCTCACCAAGGCCTAAAGCCCAAAAATCTGAACCCACAATATCTTCATCGAGACCTTCACCTTTGTTCATTACCAACAACACAGGTTTACCTGTCTGTCGCAAGAAACGAGCAATATCCTCATCACCCGCAACAAGGCCTTCGCGTGCATCGGTAATAAATACGATCAGCGTCGCTTCATCAATCGCTTGAACCGCCTGATCTTCCATCAAAGCATCAACGCCTTCCGCATTACCTGTCAAACCACCTGTATCGACAACGGTATAAGGCTTTTCACCCATACGACCAACGCCGTATTTACGATCACGTGTCAGGCCTGCAATATCTGCAACCAAGGCATCTTTTGAACGCGTCAAACGGTTAAATAATGTTGATTTACCCACATTTGGGCGACCGACTAAAGCAATAACTGGATTCATTGTTTCACACTCAGACGAGTCAATACTCCGTCTACCGTCACTGCATACATCGAATCACCTTCAACCACTATCGGCATCGCCAACGATTCTGATAAATCCTTTCGTGCAACTAAAGCACCATTTTCAGAAGATAAACCATGAAGAATACCTTCATAATCGACCGTCCAAACCGCATTATTCCATACCACTGGCGCTCCTAAACCTCGATGATGCAATGCCCCCTGCTTCCAAACAACATTGCCTGTCTGTGGGTGATATGCCTTAATTTCTGAACGATCATCAACAAGAAACACATTTTGCTGCACATCAAATGAATTCAGAGAAGACTCTGCCATATACCAACGAACAGAGCCGCTTCGCTTGTCTAACTGAGCCAATCGTCCTTGATACGTTAGAACCGTCAGATACTCATCTTTTTCGTGAAGATTCGCATCAATGTCGACAAGTCGCTCAAGGTCGGAAACGCCTTTAGGAACACCAATCACACGTTCCCACATTGTCCTACCTGAACTCAATTCAAACGCAATCAAACGTCCTTGGTCCAAACCCATATAGACTCGGTCTCCAGAAATCATAGCAGGACTCATTCCGTGCATACTCAATTCTGGCGTCTGACGAGTGTAAGCCCATCTCTCTACTAAAGTGTCGGCTTCTAAAATGGTCAACTTACCCTCTTGAGTTCTGACCGCAATAACCCCTTCACCTGCAGAAATCGCAGAAACTTCAGATTCAAACTGAAACTTATTCTGAATAGTAAGGTCTTGAGCATTTAAGCGATACAAATAACCATTCAAGCTTCCCACGTAAAGGTCATTACCCACCTTAACGACGCCAGAAGAGGCCTCGTTTTCAAGTGTCATGCGTTGAACTGCATTCAAAGTCAGAGCATCGAGGATAGTCACTTCTAATCCGCACGCCACAAAAATTTGCCCTTCATCGTAGACTGGCTTCATCTGAGGCAAATAACCTAAATCATCACACCCTAATTGAACCTTCTTATGCTCATTTAATTGAATTTTCGCTTCAATTTTAGTGAGCTCCGCAGGTTGCAAATCCTTGTCCACTAACTTTGACGAGCCACAGCCAGCCAAAAGTACAGATAGCACTGTAAAAGATAGAAAACGAATCATAAACTTAACTCATCTCGCATTAATTGATTCAAAGGCTTTAATGGCGAATCTTCAGCAACCTCAAAAGAAACCAGTACATCACGGGCTTCTTCTCGTTTGCCTTGTGTCAACAAAATACGAGCTTTAATCATTTTCAGTTGCGCAACAGCACTTTTAGATGGATTAGCTGACAGAGCCTGATCAACTTGAGTCAATGCTTGCGGAAACTCTTTTTTATCTTCAAAGATTTTTGCCAAACGAATCATCGCAATCATTCGATTAGCTGTCACTTTAGATTGATCTCGAATAGTGGATAACAAACTCAAGGCCTCATCAACCTCGCCCTGCTCATAACGATAATTAGCAAGCAACAATTGAGCTTGCTCTGCGTATGGTGTATCGGCAAATTCATTCATCATCTCGCGTGACTGTCGAGCTGCAACTTTAGCCGCATCGTTATCACCTTGGTAACCGGCTCTAATCTGCTCATACAAATGAGACGCCGATTCAGAATGAGCCTGAGTCGAAGACTGCCAATAATTCCAACCACTTAAACCAATAATGACTGCACTCAAGCCATATACTAATGAGTTACCGTTCTTTTTCCACCAAGATTTGATGGCATCAATCTGTTGTTCTTCCGTTTCGTACTTCATTCTGTCATCTCTTTCGTTAAGAAACTTGCTAATTCATTAATCGCCACAGTCGTTTGTTCTTTATCTGCACGCAAATATTTTACGCCGACTTGTTGCTGAGCCCATTCATCTTCACCCAATACCAAAGCAATTGAGGCACCTGATTTATCGGCTTTCTTAAATTGTTTTTTAAAATTACCGCCGCCCAAATTAAGCTGAATGCGGATATCTGGACAGTCTGTGCGCAATTGCTCGACCATTTGCATCGCA
>JAAZVR010000132.1 GCA_018623305.1 Thiotrichales bacterium
ATGTTCATTATCAAAACGGACATCATTAGCAATAAAGGGCTCATCCAACACTGATTCAATAACTAAATGACGCCCTTGTTCAATGTGACAACCCGGCTCATTGTTAAATGTCGGTCTAACCATATTTAACGCTATAGAACGTTCTGTTAGGGCTGCTAAAGCATCTAATTCCGCCAATGCAGCCGCAATGTCTCTTAATGAATTGAGGTGCGGTGCAAATTGAGTCATCAATTGTTCGTATAAATACTTTTCACGTGCCAATGCACGCTCTGAAGAGCTCAAGGCCTTATCTTCGAATGCCTTGAGTTCTGGTGTAATGTATCGTTCAGTTGTCTTTAATGTCTGGCGGCGAATGTAATAATCGGGTAGGGAAACATCGCTCGATTTAGAAATTTCAATGAAATAACCGTGAACCTTGTTGTATTTGACTTTAAGGCCTTCGATGCCTGTCGATTCTCGCTCTCGAGCCTCTAGGTCGAGTAAGAATTGACCCGCATCAGATTTCAATGAACGTAACTCATCAAGTTCCGAATCATAGCCTTGAGCAATCACACCACCTTCTCGAATAACAACAGGTGGGTTTTCAACAATGGCGGACACCAATAAGGCGTGTAGCTCGGGTTGAGGTTGCAGTGCTGAAGCTGATTTATTGACCACCTCAGGGTTCAGCTGTGCAAGCTCTGATTGAAATGAGGGTAATAGAGATAAGGCCTGACGAAGCACTACAAAATCTCGAGGTCGTGCTCGAAGCATCGCTAAACGTGTGATCAGTCTCTCAACATCGCCCACAGTCGCCAGCATTGATCTGATTTCATCCAAACTGGATGAGTGTGAGAGCTCATCAATCCAATTATGACGCGCATGAACCTGATCCATTTTTCGTAGAGGCTGATTCATCCATCGGCGCAAAAGCCTGGCGCCCATGGCAGTTTTAGTCGTGTCGAGCTGTTCGATTAACGTATGCTGAGGCCCACCTGACAGATTGACTTCCAACTCCAAATTGCGACGAGTCGCTGCATCTAAAATCAGTCCATCTTCAACATGCTCGACTTGGATGCCTTGCAAATGAGCCAGTGAGGACTTTTGCGTATTTTGTACATAACCTAATAACGCACCGGCAGCCTGGATTGCCAGAGGCATTGATTGACAACCAAAGCCCGCCAAACTATTGACGGCAAACTGGCGTTTTAAGGTTGTTTCGGAGGAAGTGAAATCAAAATGCCAATCGGGTAAAGCCTTTTTACCTTGAGCCTGGATACTATTGAGTAATTCGTCTGATTCGGGCAACAGAAGTTCGGCAGGTCGTATTCGAGTCAGCTCTGCCAATAATGATTCAAACCCTTCGACTTCCATCACTTGGAAGCGACCGCAGGATAATTCTAAGTAAGCTAAACCAAATCGAGATTCATCAGCAACGCAGGCCATGATGACGTTCTCATGGAATGAATCCAATAAGGCCTCATCCACTAAAGTACCCGGCGTAATAATACGCACAACTTCGCGTTTTACAGGCCCCTTTGATTTGGGATCGGGCGTACCTGTTTGCTCACAAATCGCAATGGATTCACCCAGCTTCAACAAACGCGCTAAATATTTATCCGCCGCATGATAAGTGACACCCGCCATTGGAATCGGCTTACCCGCAGAGCTTCCACGTTGAGTCAGAGTAATATCCAAAAGTTCGGACGCTTTCACAGCATCATCATAGAATAATTCGTAGAAATCCCCCATCCGATAAAAAACCAACATGTCTGGAAAGTCTTTTTTAATCTCCCAGTATTGTTGCATCATTGGGGTATGCTGCGCGACCGACATAGTAATTCCTTAACTCAAATATTCGCATCATTCTAACAAACTCACTTTTTTGAATTTTGTTAATATATGGAGATAAATTAGATGTACAATATTGGTAACATTTTAAGTATTAGAGGTGTCAGATGAGCCAAACAACTCAAGAGATGGTAGACGAACTCGCCAATCAACTGTCTGAAAAAAAATGGATGTTGGCTACAGCTGAATCTTGCACAGGGGGGATGATTGCTTCGTTTTGTACAGATAAGCCCGGAAGCTCAGCTTGGTTTGAACGTGGATTCGTAACCTACAGTAATGACGCGAAACGTGAAATGCTTGGTATTCCCGAACATATCATTTTAGAGCATGGCGCAGTCAGTCAGCATACCGTTGAAGCTATGGCACTGGGCGCACTTAAACACAGTTACGCCAATATTGCAGTGGCTGTGTCAGGAATTGCAGGCCCATCAGGCGGCACACCTGGAAAACCTGTGGGGATGGTCTGCTTTTCATGGATGAGCGAATACCACCCACCCCGAAAAGAAACAGTCAATTTTGAAGGCGATCGCAAGGCCATTCGACAGCAAGCGGTTGACCACGCATTAAACGGATTAATTAAACTACTTAGAGAAGAATGATGGACGATAACAAGAAAAAAGCCCTCCAAGCTGCGCTTGGCCAGATTGAAAAGCAATACGGTAAAGGCGCAATTATGCGCATGGGTGACGACACTCGCCATAACATTGAAGCCATTTCAACAGGCTCATTGAAATTGGATATTGCGCTTGGCATTGGCGGTTTACCTAAAGGTCGTATTGTTGAAATCTACGGCCCAGAATCATCAGGTAAAACAACTTTAACGCTGCATGCGATTGCTGAAACTCAAAAAATGGGTGGCACTGCCGCATTTGTGGATGCAGAGCACGCACTTGACCCAGTGTATGCAGAGAAATTAGGCGTTAATCTGGATGACCTTTTGGTTTCACAACCTGATACGGGTGAGCAAGCACTTGAAATTACCGATATGTTGGTTCGTTCAGGGGCGGTCGATATTGTTGTTGTCGACTCAGTTGCTGCTTTGACACCTAAAGCCGAAATCGAAGGCGACATGGGTGATTCTCATGTAGGCCTGCAAGCACGTTTGATGTCGCAAGCATTGCGTAAATTAACAGCCAACATTAAACGTTCAAACACGATGGTTATTTTCATCAACCAAATCCGTATGAAAATTGGTGTAATGTTCGGTAACCCAGAAACGACTACTGGCGGTAATGCACTGAAATTCTACTCATCTGTTCGATTGGATATTCGACGCATTGGCGCAATCAAGAAAGGTGATGAAGTTACAGGGAATGAAACTCGTGTCAAAGTTGTGAAAAATAAAGTGGCTCCTCCATTCAAACAAGTTGAGTTTGAAATCATGTACGGCCAAGGTATTTCACATATGGGCGAAATTATTG
>JAAZVR010000133.1 GCA_018623305.1 Thiotrichales bacterium
ATGTGTTTCCGAAGTTAATTCAACTTCGGCCACTATAAGGCCTTGGTTATCCCCTGAAAATTCATCAATCTCCCATGTTAGACCGTCTCGTTCAATAAAATAACGCGTCTTTTCTAAAGTCGGTCCAATACAAAGCGTTGCCAACATTTTTTCTGCGTCAGCCATTGGAATATCGTATTCATATTCATCACGACTGATGCCGTATTCAGCACTTTTCACGTTGATTTTAGCTTGCTCACCTTCGATGTGCACTCTTACAGAGCAGGTTTCAATGGTATTTAAATAGCCCTGATGATAATGTTTTTGCGCTTTAACTTCGTTGCGCCAATCATCATTTTTCAATAGGTACTTACGTTCAATTTCGCGTGCCATTTATTTCTCCCATAACATCATGGCTTCAACATGCTTAGTCTGTGGAAACATATCCATAATGCCCGCACGCTTGAGTTTAAAGCCTTGTTTTTCCAATTCTTGTGCATCTCTAACCATAGTGGCTGGATTACACGATACATACACAATGCGTTTGGCTTTGAATTGATTCATATTTTTACAAATTTCATATGCTCCATCACGACCTGGATCGAGCAAAATCTTATCGTACTGCTGACGACGAACCCACGGCATATATGAAACATCTTCAAACAAATTTGCTACGTGGAATTTCATATTATCGCGTTGATTGTTTTGTGCATTCATTTTTGCCGTTTCAATTAAGGCCTTATCACCATCAACACCGATGACTTCTTTCGCTATATTTGCAATCGGCAAACTAAAATTACCTAAACCACAAAATAAATCCATTACACGTTCGTCCGCCTGAACATCGAGCCAATTCAAAGCCTGATTCACCATTTTTTCATTCAGTTTCGCATTCACTTGCATAAAGCCATCCGCTTCAAACTGAAGATGAGCTTGCTGAACCGTGTACTCATTGGTGAAGCTTTCATGAACCGTTGAGGTATCTTTGCCTTTTAAATAGACATTCACTTTTTGCATAAGCGCAAAAGTGGCCAATGATTGACGTTGGGATTCAGTCAGCGATTGAGTTAAATTAATGACCCAACATTGACCATGATCGCCTTGAGTGACCTCGATATGTCCAACCTTCGGGGCGGCATTCCAATTTTCTAAGAATGAGCGCCAAACAGGAATCGCGTTGGATAGTTCTAGGGCTAAAACAGGACAGTGCTGAATGTCTAAAAGTCGGTTTGTACCTTGCTTTCGAAACCCAATCGTTAGACGGTTATGGCGTTCGTTATAAAAAACACCCAGCCGTGCCCGACGACGATAACCCAGTTCATCTGTGGTTAAAGGCTCGGCAAAGCTTGTTTTTTTACAGTTTAGCGACTTTCGTATCAACTGTTCAAAATGCGATTTTTTATGTTCAATTTGAGCAGGGTAATTAAGATGCTGCAGATGACAGCCTCCGCACTCGTTGAAATATTCACATTGAGGTGAAGTCCGTTGGGGCGAAACGTCGATAAGCTCTAAACACTCAGCTATATCGAATTTACGACCTGCTTTAGTGACTTTATAAGTGATCGTTTCGTGTGGTAGCACACCTTCGATAAAAGTGACTTTTCCATTGATGCGTGCAACTCCACGCCCATCATGACTCAGGTTTTCAATTTGAATGGTCTTAGACATTAAAGACGCCCGTAGACATATATCGGTCTCCGCGATCACACACAATCGAACAAACAATTGCGCCTGGATTTTCTAACGCGATATCCAATGCAATTTTCAAGGCACCGCCTGAAGAAATACCTGCAAAAATACCTTCTTGCTTAGCGAGTTGACGAGCCATCTCTTCTGCATCTGCTTGTGAAACTCTTCTCACTTCATCGACACGCGCATCATCGTAAATTTCTGGCAGATATTCTTTTGGCCATTTACGGATACCTGGAATTTGAGAGCCTTCTTCCGGCTCTACCCCAATAATTTGAATGTCTGGATTTTGTTCTTTGAGGTACATTGAAGTTCCCATGATTGTACCTGTTGTACCCATCGAGCTCACAAAATGCGTAATTTTCCCCTGACTTTGGTGCCACAGCTCTGGCCCAGTTGTAAAATAATGTGCTTCAGGGTTATCTGGATTCGCGAATTGATTCAGAACTTTACCTTTACCCTCTGCTTCCATTCTTAACGCCAAATCTCGTGCACCCTCCATTCCATCTGTAGCAGATACAAGCACCAATTCTGCACCATAAGCGGCCATACTTGCACGACGTTCGATGGTCATCGTTTCGGGCATAATCAACACCATACGATAGCCTTTAATAGCTGCAGCCATCGCGAGAGCAATGCCTGTATTACCACTCGTTGCTTCAATCAATGTATCACCAGGTTTAATTTCACCGCGTTTTTCCGCCGCTTGAATCATATTAACCGCTGGGCGATCTTTAACAGAACCAGCAGGGTTATTACCCTCAAGCTTTAAAAGAACAATACTGTCATTGTTTGCGTGATTCATACGTTGTGCACGTACCAAAGGAGTGTTGCCAACAAAGTCTTCAATCGTAGGAAAATTCATAACCAATCCTTATTATTCAATAACGTGATTTTAAATGAAAAGACAGTCCTAATGGGGAAGATGGCAATTCGCCAGGCAATTACAGAGTAAAATACTCAACTTTAAAACTAAAGGATAAAAAAATGATTTGGCTACATCGATTAGCGATTGCAGATGGTATTGCGTTATTGTTATTAGTATTTGTCGCGGTTCCACTCAAATACAGTTTTGACTTCCCGTATTTAGTGAAAATTTTAGGCCCCACACATGGTGTGTTGTTTCTATCAATGAGCTACTTAATTGTTCTAAACATCATCAATAAAAACCTACCTGTGAAGTTAGGCCTTGGGTTATTCATCGGTGCTCTTATTCCATTGGGCGCATTCATTGCAGACAGGTTTCTTAAGAAACACATCCAATCCGCTTAAACAATCAGCCCTCTTGGGCTGATGGGCATTCGAGCACCTTCCAGGCAATAAAAAAGCCCGCAATTGCGGGCTTAAAATTAATGGCTCCTCAAGCTGGACTCGAACCAGCGACCAACGGATTAACAGTCCGGTGCTCTACCAACTGAGCTATTGAGGAAGAATTTAAATGTCTAGCGATGACCTACTCTCACATGGGGAGTCCCCACACTACCATCGGCGCAGAGTCGTTTCACTTCTGAGTTCGGAAAGGGATCAGGTGGTACCAACTCGCTATGGTCGCCAGACAATTCGGTTGTGGTGTGCTGAGCGTC
>JAAZVR010000022.1 GCA_018623305.1 Thiotrichales bacterium
AACGCCAACTAGCAAATCAACTTGGCCCGCAACGTCAGCGTTTTCAGTTTTAACACCACCGTGCAAACCTTCGTAGAACATCAAGTCAGAACCTGCTTCGATGTCTTCCCAAGGCGTGAATTGACCAGGCTCAAGATCTGTACCCAAACGTGCATTGTGCTCAACCGCTTCTTCATCAGAGTGGATGTAGTAACGACGTTGGCCAGTACCTGTTTCACCGTACTGTTTGAACAAAGCTTCTAGCTTATCAAAGTGGTTTGCAGCTTCAGCAAAGTGAGTCAAAACTTGACCCGCTTCACGGCTAGCTGCCACTTTTTCACGCATTTCAGCACGCTCGTATTTGTGGAAAGAGTCGCCTTCTACAACGGCAACGTTCAAACCTTCACGATCGAAAACTTTTTCGAATGCTTTTTTAACGAAAGTCGTACCTGCACCAGATGAACCAGTGATTGAAACGATAGGATGTTTAACTGACATATCAATACTCCTAAATTATTAAAACTTGTAAAAATTCTGTTTAAACGTCGATGTTTTCGGCGTTTAGTGCGTTGGTTTCGATGAATTCACGGCGAGGTTCAACTTCATCTCCCATTAGGGTTGTGAAGATGTCATCTGCTCGAACTGCGTCATCCACTTGTACCTGAACCAAACGGCGAGTTTCTGCATTCATCGTAGTTTCCCAAAGTTGTTCTGGGTTCATCTCACCCAAACCTTTGTAACGCTGAATACCCAAACCGCGTTTTGCTTCGCCCATCAACCAATTCAAGGCATCTGAGAAGCTGTTAATCGGTTGTTTTTTCTCACCGCGAGCAATGTAAGCGGTATCGCTCAAGAAGCCCGTCAAGGTGTCGCTTAACTCACCAATTTTTTTGTATTCTGATGAAGCGAAAAAGTCTTCATCTAACATGAATGTTTGGGTCATGCCGTGTTGCGTGACTTGCACCATAATCGCCATCGGTGTTGCAGTGATGTTGTATTGTTTATCACCCGCTTTCACATTGGCATTAAATTTTTGTTGCAATTCAGATGCCCAAGCTTGGCCTTCTGAAAGAGCGCTCAAACGAGGCATATTCATCAGTTCCGCCATTAAACCATCATCAAAACGACGTGATAGACGTTTAATCATGCTTTGTGCCGTTAAGAAATCTTTTGCTAAACGTTCTAAGGCCTCGCCTGTCACGGCTGGCGCTTCATCTGAAACGTGTAATTCAGCGCGGTCAATCGCAATTTGCAACAAGTGATTTTCTAAGGCTGGATCGTCTTTGATATACGTTTCTTGTTTGCCTTTTTTAACTTTGTACAAAGGCGGTTGCGCGATGTAAATGTGACCGCGCTCAACCAACTCTGGCATTTGACGATAGAAGAACGTTAAAAGCAAAGTACGGATGTGTGAACCATCCACATCGGCATCGGTCATGATGATAATGCGGTGGTAACGCAATTTGTCTGGGTTGTATTCATCGACGCCGATGCCACAGCCCAAAGCGGTAATCAGAGTGCCAACTTCTTGTGAAGACAGCATCTTGTCGAAACGGGCTTTTTCCACGTTCAAAATCTTACCTTTCAATGGCAAGATTGCTTGTGTCTTACGATCACGGCCTTGTTTCGCAGAGCCACCCGCTGAATCACCCTCCACCAGGAAAAGTTCAGAAAGTGCAGGGTCTTTCTCCTGACAGTCGGCCAATTTACCTGGTAAACCCGCAATGTCCAATGCACCTTTTCGGCGTGTCATTTCACGGGCTTTACGAGCTGCTTCACGCGCTCGAGCGGCATCAATCATTTTGCTGACGATGGATTTTGCTTCTTGAGGATTCTCTAATAAGAAATCCGTTAAGGCCTCACCCATGGCTGAATTCACCGCACCTGAAACTTCTGATGAAACCAGTTTGTCTTTAGTTTGAGACGAGAATTTAGGATCGGGTACTTTGACTGAGATAACCGCAGCAAGGCCTTCACGTGCATCATCACCTGTGGTTTGGATTTTGGCTTTTTTACCTAGGCCTTCTTTTTCGATGAACTGATTCAAAGAGCGCGTTAATGCTGTGCGGAAACCCGATAAATGAGTACCACCATCGCGCTGAGGAATGTTGTTAGTAAAACAATAAATATTTTCTTGGTAAGCATCCGACCATTGCATTGCGACTTCAACGCCAATGCCGTCTTTTTCTGTAGATGCGTAGAAAATTTTCTCGTGAATTGGCGATTTTTTCGCGTTGAGGTATTCAACAAAGGCCTGAATACCGCCATCGAATTTAAAAATATCTTTACGACCGTCGCGTTTGTCTTCCAACTCGATATGAACACCTGAGTTGAGGAATGACAACTCACGAATACGCTTCAATAAAATATCGTAATGGAATTCAACATCACTGAAGATGGTTGGACTCGGTAGGAAACGAATTTCAGTACCAGTTTCATCTGTGCTCTCGACAGGCGCCAAAGGTGCAGCAGGTTCACCTAAATTGTAGGTTTGCTTCCAAACTTGGCCTTTACGGCGGATTGTTAGGTTTAATTCATCAGACAAGGCGTTTACAACTGAAACACCTACACCGTGAAGACCGCCTGAGACTTTATATGAGTTGTCATCGAATTTACCGCCGGCGTGAAGCACCGTTAGGATAACTTCAGCGGCTGAACGACCTTCTTCTTCGTGGATGTCGGTTGGGATACCACGTCCGTTATCGCGAACAGAAACGGATCCATCGGTGTGAATGACCACTTCAATTTTGGAACAGTGACCCGCCAAGGCCTCATCAATCGAGTTATCGACGACCTCAAACACCATGTGGTGAAGGCCGCTGCCATCATCGGTATCGCCGATGTACATGCCGGGGCGTTTACGGACGGCATCAAGGCCTTTTAAGACTTTAATACTGGACGAATCGTATTCGTTCTGTTGAGTCATACAGTGCTGTTCCAAATGGTTTTTATTAACCTTTAAATTATAGCACGTTTAAGTCAATATAGGTATAACCCTCGCCTGGCAGGCTGTCAGGGTCAATCGCGGAAATCAGTGTTTGATGTTTGAGTTTGACCAAGGCTTGCATCAAGCGTTCTCGGTGACGTTGATCGAGTTCTGAAGGTAAATCATCAATCAGCAATATCGGTTGAGTGTGCGTGACGAGTTGTGCTTGCGCCAATAGCAAAGCGCAGACGAACATTTTTTGTTGTCCGCGCGAGAGAAAATGATCCACCTCTCGCCCATCGAGTGTGATGGATAGATCTGCTCGGTGCGCGCCTTGGCGTGTGTTGCTGTATTGCCAATCTTTTTCCCAACCTGCGTCTAAAGCCGAGGCAAAATCTTCGAACTGACTGCTGTACCCCGTTTTGTAGTGCCACTCAATGCGGTGGGCTTGTTCAATTTCTGGCATTAACAATTCAAGCAAGGAATGAATGTGGGGCGTCAGTTGCTCCAAAGTTTGCTGGCGAATGTTTTCAATCGCATTGTGATGCTCAATCAAGGCGGGATTCCACATCTGACATTGGTCTTTCGGTAATCGGCGCTTGAGTGCGGTATTACGTTGTTTAATGGCTTTTTGATACATCGACCAGTGATAGCCGAATTGCTCGTGTGCATAAAAGCTGCCCCAATCCATAAATTGGCGGCGTTGATTAGGGCCGCCCTGAATCAAATTCACGCTGGTGGGGGTAATGAGTTGTGTGGGCAACAAATGCGCCAATTCCGCATTGTTTTTGGCATTCGCCCCGTTTACACGGAGGGTGGATTTGTCTTTGCAGCGTTGAAGGCCGAGTTTAATTGAACGATTGTCGTGTTGGCATTCAGCATGCACGACAGCACAGGCCTGTGCGTCATCATACGGACGAATTTCATTGAGATGCGAGGTTAAAAATGAACGCCCTGTACTGAGCAATCGAATCGCTTCCAGTACAGAGGTTTTGCCCGCTCCGTTAGCTCCGTGGATGATGGAGATGCCCGGAGATGGAGCGAGTGACAAGGCCGCCAAATGGCGAAATTGAGTTAATCGAAGCTGATGAATCACAGCTTCATAGGCATGATGACGTGAGTCGCTTTCAAGTCACCATTGACATGAACAACGCCTGAGCTTGATGGGCTGCTCAGTTCAAGTGTTAAAGAGTCTGTAGGCACCACGTTCAAGACATCAATGATGTAATTCACGTTAAAACCAATTTCTAAACTTTCATTGTCATAATCGACTTCAATCGCGTCTTCTGCTTCTTCGTGTTCAGGGTTTTGCGCGTGAATCGTCAAGGTATTCTCTGTTAATGACAAGCGAATGCCACGCGCTTTTTCATTCGAAAGAATCGCCGCACGTGTTAAGGCGCCTTTCAGGATTGCACAGTCTGCCACCATCATCTTGTCGTTGTCTTGTGGGATAACTCGACCATATGCAGGGAATCGACCATCAACCAATTTCGATGTGAAGCGAACGCGATCCACCGTCAAAACGATTTGATTAGGCGTCAAAATTAATTCAATCGTATCGTCTGAATCGCTGACCAGTCGACCTAATTCAAGCACGGCTTTACGCGGCACTATGGCTTGAGTTAATTCCGTTGCTGGCTGAGTTAACTCGGTTTCAGCCAGTGATAAACGGTGTCCATCGGTTGCAATCGCGCGTAAATGCGAGCCTTCAGCTTCAAGCAACATACCGTTTAAGTAATAACGAACATCTTGATGTGCCATCGCAAAACTTGTGTTTGCAATCAATTGGTGTAGCTGCTTCTGCGTGACTTGCAATGTTTGGTTGACCGCGCCTGCTTCCATTAATGGGAAATCGTCGGCTGGTAAGGTTGATAATGTGAAGCGAGAGCGACCGCTTGAAAGTAAAACCTTTGTTTCATCAATATCAAAAGTTAAATCGGCATCTTCAGGGAGTGAGCGGCAAATATCCAATAGCTTGCGCGCAGGAATCGTTGTTAAGGCCTCAATCCCTGTAGGAATCATCGATGTGCTGGCTTGCAATTCAATCTCGGTATCGCTGGCAATAAGAGTCAGCGTATCGTCTTTAACTTCCATGCGAATGTTTGCAAGGATTGGCAAAGTGTGACGACGCTCAACGACGTTGGCAACGGACTGCAAAACGCTTAAAAATGTGTTGCGAGAAATGCTGAAACTTTGACTCATTGGACTTTCCTTAGTTCGACAAGATACGAGTTAAATTGTTGTAATCTTCATCAATCTGAGATGAAGTGCTTTGTAATTCTTTGACTTTTTTGCACGCGTGCATCACGGTGGTATGGTCGCGGCCACCAAAAGCATCGCCAATTTCTGGGTAGCTGTGATTGGTCAGTTCTTTTGCAAGTGACATCGCAATTTGGCGAGGACGAGCGACTGATCGCGAGCGACTTTTCGACAAAATATCGCGCACGGAAATTTTGAAATAGTCCGCGACGGTTTTCTGAATATTATCGAGACTGATCATTTTTTGTTGGATCGACAAAATATCGCGTAAGGCCTCTTTAGTTGAGAGAAGATCAATCTTTTGGCCTGTGAATTGCGCGTGGGCTAAGACTTTCTTTAATGCGCCTTCGAGTTCTCGGACATTTGAACGCACATTTTGAGCGATGAAAAAGGCGACTTCATCGGGTAAATCAACGCCACTGAGGGCTGCTTTTTTCATTACGATGGCAGAGCGCATTTCCAATTCAGGCGGTTCGACCTCAATTGTTAAACCGTAGTTAAAACGTGATTTTAGACGTTCTTCAAGGCCTTCGACGCGTTTCGGGAATCGGTCTGAGGTTAAGATAACCTGTTTGTTGCCTTCCAGTAATACATTAAATGTATGGAAGAATTCTTCTTGCGTTCGGTCTTTACCTGCGATGAACTGAATATCATCGATAAGAAGCGCATCGGCACTTCGATATTTCTTTTTAAACTCGTTCATTTGGTTTTTCTGAATCGCACGAGTCATTTTGTTGACGAACTCTTCTGATGTCAGATAAATCACTTTAGCGCTAGGATTCTTGCGCAAAATAGCATTACCAACCGCGTGCATTAAGTGGGTTTTACCGAGGCCTACACCGCCATAAATGACGAAGGGGTTATATGCACCGCCTGGTTTATCCGCGATGGATTCTGCAGCCGCCACCGCCATTTGGTTTTCTTTACCTTGTACGAAACTTTCGAATGTGAAGTCACGATTCAAAGAATGCGCGCTCGGTACCGTTGTCTCGGGCTTAGGTTTGACCGGTTTCGGTTGGCTGGGTGCGTTTTGCGATGGTGCCGCTTGAGCAGGCGCTGTTTGAGCGCGAGGAACAGCCGATAGCTCCAAGCGAACTTCTGTAGAGTCGCTCGATAACTCGTTCACAATAGCTTGAACAGGCGACAATATTTTTTCGCTGACTTCTTGCATAATGAAGCTGTTCGGTGCAATTAAACGCAATACACCGTTTTCTTCGATAACTTCTAAGGGGCGCACCGACATATTGAACTTTTGTGTTGTCAGAGTCTGTTCAAGTTTAATTAAACATTGTGACCAGAGTTTGCTCACTGGGATACCTCATTTGATTTATCCACATATTTTAGCGATATAGGATTTTATCCACAGGGTCTTTTTTGTGAAATTTATTCATCTATTTGCTTGACTTAACAATGGCTTATCACTATTATTCCGCGCTTACACTGATTTACAGAATTTTTTATAGGACGGAACGTCATGAAAAGAACATTTCAACCTTCTAACTTGAAGCGTAAACGTAATCACGGTTTCCGTGCTCGTATGGCGACTAAAGCAGGTCGTAAAATCATCAACGCTCGTCGTGCTAAAGGCCGTAAAGAGCTTTCAGCTTAATAGTTGGATGATTCACTGCAGAATCGGAACGCCACATTTATGTGGCGTTTTTTGTTTATAGGCCTTCACGATGTCACATACCTTTTCTAAAACTAAACGGCTCATGACCGCAAAAGATTACTCTCATGTATTTGATGATGCAAAAAAGGTTGCGGATGGTAGTTGGACGCTGATTGTTCGACCGAATGAAGTGGGTTACGCGCGCTTAGGTTTGGCGATTGCAAAAAAGGCCTTGCCACGGGCAGTGGATCGCAATCGCATGAAGCGTATTGCCCGCGAAAGCTTTCGACAAATGCACGATTCGTTACCAGCTATGGACATTGTTGTATTGACTCGTCGAGGGTCTGCACAAAAAAGCAATTCAGAATTAGTTGCGTCTCTTGAAAAATGTTGGGTGAAATTATGACATTGTTCAGGAAATTTGCGAAAATCACGGAATTCGTCTCAAACAGAATTTAATTTAGGGAAACACCATGGCAAATTTTAGAGTTTTTTGGATGCTGGCATTTATTTTTACCAGCTTTTGGATTTGGGTTGAGTGGGAAAAAGTCAACAATCCACAAGTTCAAGAAATGGTGGCTCAGCAGAAAGAAGCTCAAGCAAGAGCGACAGCTGAAGATGTGCCGAGTGTTGCTCGAGCGAATGTTGCACCAGGTGCGGATATGCCGGCGATGGTGGCAGAAGCGCAAAAAGCTCAGCGTATTCATGTAAAAACGGATGTGTTGGATGTTGAATTGGATGTAACGGGTGGTGATTTACGTCATGCGGAGTTGATTCAATACCCTATTTCATTGGATACACCAGATGAAAAAATCGTTTTGATGAAAGACACACGCCCTGGTATTTTCTATGCTCAATCAGGGCTTTTGTCTCAGCAATCAGCGCCAACGCATAAAGCGGTTTACCAAGCGGCTCAAACAGATTACACAATGGCAGCGGGTCAAAATGAATTGCGCGTACCGATGGTATGGCGTGATGGCGATGTTGAAGTTGTAAAAACCTATGTCTTTAAACGTGACAGTTATGTGGTTGATATTGAATATCAAGTCAACAACATGAGTGCATCTGATTGGTCGGGTGCAACCTATGGTCAGTTAGTGCGTACAGAGCCGAGTTCTGAAGGTAATGCATTTATTTACACATTCACAGGGGGTGTGCTGTCTACGCCTGCAGAGCCATACGAAAAACTGGATTTCGATGACCTGAAAGAGCAGAAGTTATCGCGAGATGCTGAGGGTGGTTGGATTGCAATGATTCAACATTACTTCCTAGGTGCTTTCTTGCCAAATCAGCAAGAAGTGAACAACTATTACACTAAGTTTGTCGATAACCAATATTACTTGGGCTATGTTGCGCCAATGCAAACGGTTAAAGCGGGTGAAGTAGGCACTTTGAGCACGCAGATGTTCATTGGTCCTAAAGAGCAGAAGCGTTTGGAAGTCGCAGCCCCGAATCTTGAATTGACGGTTGATTACGGTATCTTCCATGTTTTTGCAGCGCCTTTGTTCTGGTTGTTGGAAGTGATTCATGACATGGTTGGAAACTGGGGTTGGGCGATCATTTTCTTAACGATTTTGATTAAGTTGGCGTTCTATCCATTGTCGGATAAAGGCTACCGTTCTATGGCCAATATGCGTAAGCTGGCGCCGCGTTTGCAGCAGTTGAAAGAGTCGTATGGCGATGATAAAGCGGCGATGTCTCAGAAGATGATGCAAATGTATAAGGAAGAGAAAATTAACCCGTTGGGTGGTTGTTTGCCGATTCTGATTCAGATGCCGATTTTCATTGCGCTTTATTGGGTATTGCTTGAGTCGGTGGAAATGCGTCAAGCACCGTTTATGCTATGGATTCACGATTTGTCTGTGATGGATCCGTATTTTGTCTTACCGATTTTGATGGGTGTGACGATGTATATTCAGCAGGCCTTAAATCCGCCTCCGATGGACCCAATGCAAGCGAAAGTGATGAAATTCTTACCATTCATTTTCACAGTGTTCTTTGTGTTCTTCCCAGCAGGCCTTGTATTGTACTGGGTAGTCAATAACACGCTTTCAATGGCTCAACAGTACTACGTACTTCGTAAAGTTGAGAAAGGCGAAATTAAATAATGGACACCATTGTTGCGCAAGCCACTGCTCCTGGTCGAGGAGGAGTTGGCATTGTGCGCGTTTCAGGTTCAAGGGCTAAAGCGATTGCTTTGGCCTTTTTAGGTTTTGAGCCGCAGCCTCGATACGCGCATTATGGCGCTTTTCTTGATGCAGAAGGTCAAGTGATGGATATGGGTTTGGGTTTGTTCTTCCCCAATCCTCATTCATTTACCGGTGAAGATGTCTTTGAATTGCAGGGTCATGGTGGTCCTGTGATTTTGCAGATGTTGCTGAATCGCTGCATTGAGTTAGGTGCGCGTGCAGCAAGACCGGGCGAGTTTTCAGAGCGCGCTTATTTGAACGATAAATTGGATTTAGCGCAGGCGGAAGCTGTGTTGGATTTAATTCATGCCAGTTCAGAACAAGCGGCGCGTTCGGCGTTGAAATCCTTGCAAGGTGAGTTTTCTCAGCATATCCATGAACTCGTTGAACAATTGATTCATTTGCGTATGTATGTTGAGTCGGCAATTGATTTTCCTGAAGAAGAAATTGATTTTTTGAATGATGGGCATGTTGCGTCTTTGCTGGATGCCTTGAATGAAAAAATGCAGTTTGTATTGAAGTCTGCATCACAGGGGCGTTTGTTGCGCGAGGGTATGACGGTTGTGATTATGGGGCAGCCAAATGCGGGTAAATCGAGTTTGTTGAATCAATTAGCAGGTCGAGAAGTTGCGATTGTGACGGATATTGAAGGCACAACGCGCGATGTGGTTCGAGAAGAGATTCATATCGATGGAATGCCTTTGCATATCTTGGATACTGCGGGTTTGCGTGACAGTTCGGATGCGGTTGAGCAAGAAGGGATTCGACGCGCTTGGGCGGAACTGGAACAAGCAGATCGCGTGTTGTTGATGGTGAGTGATGCCGAAGGCGTGACGCCAGATCACCAAGCAATGTTGGCGAAGATGCCACCAAATTTGCCGGTCACAGTTGTGCGTAATAAGATTGACCAAACAGACGCTGCGCCGTCGGTCGAGATGTCTGAATTTGGTACCGAGGTTCGTATTTCTGCTAAACAAGCTCTAGGTTTAGAAGGCCTTAAAGCGCATTTAAAAGAATCAATGGGCTTTGAAGCGGCGAATGAAGGTAGCTTTATGGCTCGCGCACGACACATTGAAGCTTTAAAGCGAGCAGAAAACAGCATTCAAATCGCCGATCAGCAATTGCGAGTCTATAACGCAGGTGAATTGGTGGCAGAAGACTTACGACAGGCTCAGGAAGCTTTGAGTGAGATTACGGGAGAATTTACATCCGATGATTTGTTGGGTGAGATTTTTTCGAGTTTCTGTATCGGAAAATAAGAAGCCCCGAGAAGAGGAGTTCTCGGGGCTTAAAATCCTAGGACGGTTTGTGTCAATGGCGGATATAAATCCTAACGTCCATGGATTAAGATTCTAATTCAACTTGTTGAAATTTCTAGGCTTTATTTGGAACCAAAAAGTATGAAATTTTTTACAAAGACAGCTTTAATCATTTGTTCCTTTAAGGGATAGCATGAGTTTTCTGAATTGGCTCATCGAAGTAACGCCCGTTTTTTTATAAATACTGCTTTTGTGAGATTTAACGGTGTTTACTGAAATATTCAATTTCTCTGCAATGTTTTTAGCCGATTCCTTTTGAGTTAATAAGACGGCTATTTCCATTTCTCGAGCACTTAAGTCATATCGTGCTTCGAGCTTGATACAGCTCGCACCATCGCGCATTTCAGCACTATATCGGTAATGAAGGCGAGAAAACCAGAATGCCCCTTTCTCTAATAAAATTAAGCCTTTAAGGCGTAACTCTGGAGACAAATCGGATTTAAATACACCCTTAACCACAGGGAATGGAAGATAGTTGCGAATGATGTCAGATTCTTCGGTTTCAAGAAGCCCAATCGAAAGTCCTTGGTGTTTGATTTGACATAGTTCCAAAAAGTTTTGTGTTTGAGTGCGGTCAAATGAATCCATATCAAAAAACACACAATCGTCATCTGTCAATTGCAGTGTATTGAAATCATTGGACAATAAAATCGGTGTTTGAGTCGCTGAAAGAAGGAATGAATAAAAGTCACTGACCTTTTCAAGGCTTTGGGACAAGATGACGATGCGATTAAAGCGTGTCAGCTTTACAGGGGTTGTAAGATCTATATCGTCTGTGTATTCCATTATTTACGTCCTATTCCGTAGTAAGCGAATCCTTGTTCTTTAAGATTGCTCGGGTCATAAATATTACGCCCGTCAAACATGACTTTTTCATGCATGTTTTCACCCAATTCTTTAAAGTCAGGACTCCAAAAAGCTTTCCATTCAGTCATTAAAAATATGCCAGAAGAGCCAACAACGCTCTCTTTTAGGCTTTGAGTACTAGTAAGTATGCCATGCCATTCATCCCAATTCATAGTGGCGTAGTCATTTACTAGGTCGGCGGATGATGGGGCAAACAGATTAATGTTGGCGCCCTGTGCGAGTAAAGCTTCTATTACATTAAGCGCTGGGGATCCGGTAATATCTGAGGTTCCGGGTTTATAGCTGGCTCCCCAAACCGTAAAAGTTTTACCTTTTAAGTCGCCTTGGAAGTGAGTCCAGGCTTTGCGAAATAGGCTTTCTTTTTGATATTCATTAAACGCTTGTACGGACTCTAAAAGTCGACCTTGTCCTCCAGTGTCAGATAACAACTCTTGCATTCGAGTTAAATCACGAGCAAAGGATTCACCCCCGTACCCTGCGCCTGGATATAGATAAGCGTAACCGATTCTTGAGTCCGCTCCAATCCCTTGGCGAACTTCCTCGATGTCGGCATTCAATTTTTCTGCCGCCTCGGCCATTTCATTCATAAAAGAGATTCGCAATGCGAGCATGGTATTC
>JAAZVR010000023.1 GCA_018623305.1 Thiotrichales bacterium
CTAACTCAGCCAAATGCTTGATGGATTCATTGAAATCTTCATGGCTTTTACGACGTCGGCGCGACTGCACCACCGTGCTTTGTCCCAGCAATTGGTTTTCAGTGAGAATTTCAAAACCCGCTTCGGTTTCAATGAACCCCAGTTCCAGCGGAGCGACGACCACTTGTAATTCGTGATGGTCGGCTTCGATTTCAGACCAATTCGCACGCAATGTGTGAGGGACTTTTTGTGCGCGCAGTAAATCACTCATCCACTGGCGTCGTCCCATACTTTCCATGGTCAGCACGAGCGCGGCGGAATTCTGATTGGCATGGTCTAAAATCAGCTGAGCCAATTCGTTGGCTTCACGTTTCTGCGGCAAAATCTGTGGAGAATCAAACGGCAAGCTGACATTCGATGCGTTATTTTCGCGAGAGAAATGAATTTGAGCAAAGGCCTTAGCCGCTGTGTAAATATCCGCGTCTTGCCAAAATACGTGATTCACGGGCAAAGGCGGGCGGTCATTTTCCAGTTTGGCTAATTCATAGCGTTGATTAAAATCCGTTGGTAAAGACTCCAAGGCCTCTGTGGTATCGTTCCAAAAACACACACAGCTGTCTTTAGGCAGATAATCTAAAACCGTGTTCATTGGTTCATCGAAAAACAGCGGTAAATAATATTCAATCCCTTGGAATGTTTTTAAATCACTGACCATTTGATATGGCAAATGGGATGCTACCTGGTCGCCAAAGGCCTCGCGATAGTTTTTACGGAACGTATCACTGCTTTGGCGATTCAAAACCACTTCTTGCGCGGGCAATAATTCAATAGCGTCTATTTTGTCGGTTGAGAGTTGTGTTTCGGCATCAAATAAACGTAATGTGTCGATTTCATCATCAAATAAATCAATTCGAATCGGGGTGTGGTGACCCATTGGGAAGACATCAATGACCGAACCGCGCACGGTAAATTCACCATGCTCCATTACTTGAGACACACGTAAATAATTACTTTCGGTTAATTGTTGAATGAAGGCCTCAATATCGAGGGTCTGACCTGTTTTAATGGAAAAACGTTGTGCGAGGACGAAGGCCTTCGGCACGATACGATGCAATGCGGTTGCAGCAGTGGTCAAAATAAACCCATTCGTCATCGAAGGCATTTGGCTGAGCGTTTTGAGTCGCTCAGAAACGATGTCTTTATGAGGTGAGAAATTATCAAATGGCAGAATTTCCCAATCGGGTAAGACATGAATGGGCAGTTGTTGTGTATTAAAAAAACGCAATGCTCGCTTAATTTGAAGCAAAGTGCGCACATCAGGTGCAATGATTAGCGTTGGATGCGTATATTGTTCAGCCCATTGCGTCAGTGCATAAGCATTTGCGCTGGTGTTGAGCGCATTCCAGTTATTCTTAAATCCGTGTTTGTTCTGCCAGTTGAAATTCATAAGTCCGATGCGTTCATTTTGTTTTGTCGAAATTATAGGATATTCAATGACTCATTTTCGTTAAACACCGCTTTCACAGGATTCATTTTGATGCATAATTTCGCTATGCTAAATCTATATGAACTTTCCATTGGTGTTCGTTACCTACGCTCGAAGCGTCGAACAGGCTTTGTGTCTTTTATTTCCTCAGTTTCCTTTTTGGGTATTGCACTCGGTGTGTTGACGTTGATTACCGTATTGTCTGTTATGAATGGGTTCGAAAAAGAACTCAGAGAGCGCATTTTGGGTATGACTGCACACATGACATTATCTCAGGGTAAAGGTGAACTAACGGAGTGGGAGACATTGCGAGAGGATGTCTTAAAACACCCAGACATTGTTGGAGCCGCCCCAAATATTCTTAAACAAGGCATGTTGTCGGTTAAAGGTGAAACGACCGGCGCAATGGTCAGAGGTATCATGCCTGAGCTAGAGAGTCAGGTAGGTGATACGCACAAAATGATGGTTGAAGGTTCAATGGACGATTTACAAGCCAAAGGGTTTGGTATGGTAATCGGTGTGGAACTGGCTAATCAGCTGGATGTGGGGGTTGGAGACAAAGTGATGCTGCTGACACCGCAAACCACCTTCAGTCTTGCAGGCGTTTTTCCTCGCATGAAAAAATTCACTATTGTCGGAGTATTTGAAGCGGGCATGCACGAGTATGACTCTGGAATGGCTTTCATTCATATGAATGACGCACAAATGCTTTACCAGATGAAAGGTGCTGTATCCGGTTTGCAATTACGATTGCATGATTTATTCAAGGTATTTGAAGTCAATCAGTCCATTGGTTTGTACCTTCCCGAGGGCCCTTTTTATGCGGTGAACTGGACTCAGCAGCACGCTAATTTTTTTAGGGCTATTCAGATGGAAAAGCGCATGATGTTCATTGTTTTAGCTCTGATAATTGCCGTGGCGGCTTTTAATATCGTCTCAAGTATGATGATGGCGGTTAATGATAAGCGCAGTGATATAGCGGTTTTGAGAACGCAAGGGGCTCAAGCCAAAAGCATCATGCTTATTTTTATGATCCAAGGTTTCGTGATTGGTGCTCTCGGTGTTTTGATTGGAGGGGCCGCAGGTGTGGCAGTCGCTTTAAATATAGATGTTATCGTGCCATTTATCGAAGGCCTGTTTGGCGTTCAGTTTTTCCCTGGTGATGTGTATTACATCACTCAAATCCCATCTGATTTGAAGTGGAATGATGTTTTTAAAGTGACGGGGCTGGCGTTTGTTTTGACCATCTTTGCGACATGGTACCCAGCATGGAAGGCCTCAAAGATTGCACCTGCGGAGGCTTTGAGATATGAGTGATTCAGTATTGAATGCACAAGCGTTATGTAAGTCTTTTCATGATGGAACTCAAAATCTCGATGTTTTGAAGTCTGTGAATGTCTCAATACAAGCCGGGGAAAGCGTCGCAATCGTCGGAGCATCGGGTTCAGGCAAAAGTACTTTGTTGCATTTATTGGGAGGGCTCGATCAGCCGTCTTCAGGTAAGGTCGAACTTATGAGCAGCGATTTATCTCGTTGTTCAGAAAAGAAGCTGACTCAATTACGCTCGAAATATTTAGGATTCGTTTACCAATTTCATCATCTATTACCGGAATTTACCGCGCTCGAGAATGTCATGATGCCGTTGCGGATTCAACGTGTTAAGAAATCGATTGCGCGTGAGAAAGCCGTTGCTTTGTTGGAGCAGGTGGGATTATCACACCGCTTAGAGCATAAGCCAGCTGAATTATCGGGCGGTGAGCGTCAACGTGTTGCAATCGCACGAGCGTTGGTAACAGAGCCGGCATGTATTCTTGCCGATGAGCCGACAGGCAACCTAGATAGCCACACAGCGGATGAAATTTTTCAAACCTTGGTCAATATGCAAAAAGAGCATGAGACAGCATTGGTCATCGTGACGCATGACCCTAAATTAGCGGCGAAAATGGACCGAACGCTTACAATGAAGGATGGGTGTTTACAATCTGACAAAACAGCTTAGCGGTTTGCGTTGTGTCATAAACCGCAGAGTGGGCCGCTTTATGATCCCAATCAAGGCCTGCTTTTTCGCATAGAGTCGACAGCACCGTATGTCCATACGCCAAACCGCCCAATGAAACAGTATCGAATGTGCTGAATTGATGGAAGGGCGTTTTGAGTTTGTTGCGCTCAAATGCTTTTTGTAAAAAACCTAAATCAAAGTGAGCATTATGACCGACTAGAATGGCTCGAGTGCATTTCTCAGCCTCAACCTCTTTTTTGACTGCGTAGCGAATCTCATCCAATGCGGTTTTTTCATTTTCCGCACCTCGAAGAGGATCAAAAGGGTCAATCCCCAAAAACTTCAAAGCGTCGGCTTCAATATTAGAACCTTCAAAAGGCTTGATTTTTTTATCAATCGTTTTGTGAATGTAGAGGTTTCCATTGTCATGCATACGCAAAATGATGACACATATCTCAAGAAGAGCATCCGTTTCACAATTAAAGCCACCGGTTTCAACATCAACAACAACAGGTAAAAATTTTCGGAAACGGTGTTGAATCGACATTAAGCTCTCAATCTTTTCTTAAGACATTTGGAATTACGCTCCGCATTGTACACAGCGCGGCGGGATTCGGGTAGGGCATCAACATCAACCAATTCAAAACCACGTTCAACAAACCAGTGGGTTGTTTGAGTCGTTAATGCAAAAAGATCGGTAATGTGCGCGTTTAGCGCTTGGGCTTCAATGTGTTTTAACAATTGATCACCAAGCGACTGTTGACGGTAATCTGCGTGAATGGCCAGAGCGCTGAGTTCGGCGCTGTGATTGCATCCTTGGTATGGAATCAGTGCTGCGCAACCCACAACTTTACTGTCCATTTCAATCAAATGATAATGATGGATTTGAGACTCGATGGCTTCTCGCGATCGGGCAACTAAAAACCCTTGATCTTCTAGTGGTTCAAGAATCGATAGGATATCGGGAATGTCCGCTAATTCAGCAGCACGAATTCGATAATAGTCGTCATTGGATATTAAAATGCCTACCCCTTCACGAGTATACAATTCTTGCAGTAAAGCGCCGTCCAAAGAAACGTCCAAAATATGAATACGTTCAATGCCCAACTCACATGCTCTTAACGCTCGCTTCATAAGGCGAGAATCCTTGGAATCGGATAATGCTCTTGCCTGACTCAGTGATAAATGACCGGCTTCGATCTCACAGTCTTTGGAATCTGCCAAGAAAATGAGTTTATCTGCCTTCAGCGCGACGGCTGTTTCTACCGCAATTTCTTCGGTAGAACAGTTGAATATATCGCCCGTTAACGAGTAATTTAGAGCCGTCAGTAATGGAATGCAGTTGGCATTTAACTGGTCTTGTATTGCTGGCGCGTTAATTTTTCGCACAACCCCTGTGTTCAAGTGGTCTAAGCCATTTAAAACACCCAGTGGGCGAGCGACCACGAAGCTTCCTTGAGTTATATTAACGGGAGTTTTACTCGCACTGAATTGCGCCTCTAAAAGGGTTTTTTGGCGGTTGGTTGCATCAATAATTACATCCAATTGTTCGCTGGAAGTCACGCGACGAAGCCCAGAAAACTCTGCAGTTAAATTGTTTTTTTCAAGTGCTTTAGATATTTGAGGTCTTGAACCCATAATCCAGACAATATTGACACCCAAATGATGCAATAAACGAATGTCTTCAAATTGCGCACGCAAATTACCCTCGAACGCTTGACCTGCCATATGTATGACGAAGGTTTGACCTCGATGTGCAGCAAAATATGGGGATGAATCCCGAAACCAGTGAATAAAATCCATTTGCGTATTCTAGCAGAGGCCAATTCAATGTAGGATACTCCTTATATGGAATAAAGGGATTTAAGATGAGTGAAATTAAAATTGGGTTTATCACTGTTTCTGATCGTGCCAGCCGAGGTGAATATGAAGATTTGGGCGGTCCAGCAATGCAGGAATGGATGGGCAAGGCCTTAACAAATGAATGGACCCCTGTGGCGCGAGTGATTGAGGACGATCAAGATTTGATTGAAGCGACCTTAAAAGAATTGTGCGATGAATATCAATGTGGGTTGGTGCTCACAACAGGTGGCACAGGCCCTGCAAAACGTGATGTGACGCCTGAAGCGACGGAAGCTGTATGTGAAAAAATCTTGGATGGCTTTGCTGAGCAAATGCGTGCGGTTTCATTGCAATACGTACCTACAGCCATTTTGTCACGCCAAATTGCTGGAACACGCGGATCTTCTTTGATTATTAATTTACCAGGCAAGCCTAGCGCGATTGCTGAATGTTTAGAAGCGGTTTTCCCTGCGGTGCCTTACTGTGTTGATTTGATAGAAGGGCCTTATTTAGAAACAGATGAATCGTTTATAAAAGCCTTTCGTCCAAAACACGCAAAAAAGCCGGAGGCATCATGAATTATCAACTTACAACATTGCTCGATTTTGTTCGTTGGGGCGCGAGTCGTTTTCATGAAGCAGAGTTGTTTTTTGGGCATGGACGAGACAATGCCTTTGATGAAGCGATGGATTTAGTGCTGCATGCCTTGCATTTGCCACATGGGCTTCCGAATGAATATTGGAGTTGCCATGTTACGGAAGCAGAAAAACAAGACATCATGAGTTTGCTGGAACGCCGTATTGAAGAACGCACCCCGGCGGCTTACATTACTAATCAAGGCTATTTTGCTGGGCTTGAGTTTTATGTGGATGAGCGTGTGCTTGTGCCTCGTTCACCTTTAGCAGAAATTATTGAAACTCAATTTTCAACGGTTTTGCCTAAAAAACCGAAACGTGTTTTAGACTTGTGCACAGGCAGTGGTTGCATCGGCATTGCAATCGCTCATCACTTGCCCGATTCAATGGTCGATTTAGGTGATATTTCAGAAGATGCATTGGCCGTATCAGAAATCAACGTTGACCATTATGAACTATGGGGGCGCGTAAATATATTGCATACCGATGGTTTGTCAGCTGTCGATGGCCCATACGATTTAATCATCTCAAACCCGCCTTACGTCGATATGGATGATTTGGCCATGATGCCGGATGAATTTCATCAAGAGCCAGAGATTGGCTTAGGGTCAGGCCCGGATGGGCTGGATTTAACTCGATTAATACTGCGTGATGCGGCTGCACAGTTAAGTGATGACGGTCATCTTATTGTTGAAGTGGGCGCGAGTCAGCACAATGTTGAATTGACTTATCCTGAGGTAGATTTCAATTGGTTACCTTTTGAGCGCGGCGGTATGGGAGTCTTCCATTTAACCGCGGAGCAATTAAAAGCCCATCAAGCTATTTTTGATGAGAGAGCAAAAATATGACTCAACCTAAAATTGGACTGTGCATTATCGGCGATGAAATTTTATCGGGTAAGCGACAGGATAAACATTTCACGAATGGTGTTGAAACACTCAAAGAGTGGGGGTTGAAAATCGATTGGGTGCGCATCTTAGGTGATGACGTTGATTTGTTGACGGAGAACTTTCGTCAAATGTTGGCGTCAGGTGACCATTTTTTCAGCTTTGGTGGAATTGGGGCGACGCCTGATGATATGACGCGAGCGTGTTTTGCGGAAGCTGCGGGCGTTGAGTTGGCAATTCATGATGATGCGCGCGCGGAAATCGAAGCGCAATTTGGGGAAGAGGCATATCCTCAAAGAATTAAGATGGCTGAATTGCCTGTGGGCAGTCGTATTATTCCGAATCCTTTTAATCGTGTGCCTGGATTTAGTTATCAAAATTGTCATTTTCTTCCGGGTTTTCCGCAGATGGCCTGGCCGATGATGAAATGGGTCTTGGAACAAGAATACAACCAATATAAACAAGGGTTTGAGGCCGAATTTGCCGTGAAAATCCCGAATTTCAGCGAATCGAAGCTTGTGGATTATATGAAGGCCTTTGGGGATAAACACCCCGAAGTGAAGTTGTTCAGCCTGCCTCATATTAGTGATGATGAACGTTCAGTTGAATTTGGCATGAAAGGAGGAAAATCTGTTTTAAATCAATTAGTTGATGAGTTTTTGGAAGGCCTTAGCAATATTGTTAAAGAGTTTCAAGTTCTTTCTTAAAAAAATAATTTTAGGCTTAGATGACAAAAAAGTTACGCACATTTTCTGTGGATAACTTTTGGGATAACTCATTTGAGCAATGAAAAATCGTTTCCTTTGGTCGATTGATTAAAAAGTATGCAGTGGAAACTAGGGGTTGACGAAGAATGCCTTCTTGTATAATACCTCGCAAATGAACATTAGGAGTGGTTATGTCGGGTAACAGTTTTGGACGCCTTTTCACAGTAACAACGTTTGGCGAGAGTCATGGTTTGGCATTGGGCTGTATTATTGATGGCTGTCCTCCAGGACTTGAGTTGTGTGAAGCGGATTTACAAGCGGATTTGGATCGTCGAAAGCCTGGCACATCTCGTTACACAACGCCGCGCAGAGAAGCTGACGAAGTTAAGATTTTATCGGGTGTTTTTGAAGGCAAAACGACAGGCACTCCAATTGGTTTGTTGATTGAAAATACCGATCAGCGTTCACGTGACTATTCAGAAGTGATGAATACCTTCCGTCCTGCACACGCAGATTACGGCTACGAACAAAAATACGGCACGCGTGATTATCGCGGTGGCGGTCGTTCTTCGGCGCGTGAAACCGCGATGCGAGTGGCTGCAGGGGCGATTGCTAAGAAATGGTTGAAAGCGCATTATGGTATTGAGATTCAAGGTTATTTGTCTCAATTAGGCCCTGTCAAAATTGAAAAAGTGGATTTTGATGTAATTGAAACGAATCCGTTTTTCTGTCCTGATGTCGATGCGATTCCAGCGATGGAGGCCTACATGACGGATTTGAAAAAAGAAGGTAATTCGATTGGTGCGAAAATCGAAGTGGTTGCGAAGAATATGCCAGTGGGTTTTGGTGAGCCGATTTTTGACCGATTGGATGCGGATGTCGCGCACGCTTTGATGAGTATTAATGCGGTGAAAGGCGTTGAGATTGGTGATGGTTTTGAAGTCATTGAGCAAAAAGGCACAGAACATCGTGATGAATTGACGCCAGAGGGTTTCTTGTCGAATCACGCGGGCGGTATCGTTGGTGGTATCAGCACGGGTCAGGATTTGGTGGCGCGTATTGCTTTGAAACCAACGTCGTCGATTACGATTCCGGGTAAGTCGATTAATAAGCAAGGCGAATCGATTGAGATGATTACCAAGGGTCGCCACGATCCGTGTGTGGGCATTCGTGCGACGCCGATTGCTGAAGCGATGTTGGCGATGACTTTGATGGACCATGCGTTGCGTCAGCGAGCGCAGAATGCGGATGTACACAGCCAAGTGCCTGTAATTCCAGGGCAGGCTTAACAAACTTAGCCTTATTAAAATTCTGCAGTTCAACGCCTCATGTCGTTCGACATGAGGCGCACGGATTGCTTTAGAGGTTAATTAAGCAACTTATGACATTCTACTGGCCGTTTTCTCGGTTTTATTTTTTCTATTTTGGCGCGCTGGGCGTTTTTGTTCCGTATTTTTCCCTGTATTTGCAGTCACAAGGTTTTTCGGGCGCGCAAATCGGTGAAATCACCGCGACTTTGATTTTTGCGCGTATTTTCTCGCCTTTTCTTTTTGGTTGGATCGGTGATCACTTTCATTGGCACTTAGGGGTTGTGAAATGGACGTCTTTTGCCACAGTCGTCAGTTTATTGCCGCTGTTGTGGGATTTGACTTATCTACAGCTATTGATGGTTGTCGCCGTTTACAGTTTCGTTTGGAATGCTTCACTTCCGCAATATGAGGCCATTGCTTTGCATACTTTGCGCGACCAGCCGAAAGGTTACACGCGCGTGCGTTTATGGGGTTCGGTGGGCTTTATTGCATCGGTTGTCGGTTTTGGTGCCTTTCTCGATTTTTACCCTGTTTCTTGGTTGCCTTGGATGCTGATAGCGGTCACCGCAGGTGTGTTTTTAAGTGCATGGTCAACGCCCGCGACCGAACCTTTAATTCAAGCAGGGGATAATGAATCGCTTTGGCCGATCCTCAAGCAGCCTTTTGTTTGGGGTTTGATGGCGGTTTTTTTGTTGATGCAGTTATCCCATGCGATTTATTACACTTATTTTTCGATGCATTTGTCGGGTTTAGGCTATTCAGGGACTGAAATTGGATTGTTTTGGGCGCTGGGCGTGCTGGCTGAAATCGGCTTGTTTATTGTTATGCACCATTTATTGAGACGCTTTTCTTTGTATTTCTTGATGATGTTGGGCTTAGTTTTAGCCGCAGCTCGATGGTTGATGATTGGTGAATGGGCGGATGTGTGGTTAGTTTTGATTTTGGCTCAACTCGCTCATGCGATCACTTTTGGTGTGCACCATACGGTGGCAATGCATTATTTACGTCAATATTTTCCAGGGCGAACGCAAGGCCGAGGGCAAGCGCTTTACAGTGGTTGGGCGTACGGTGTGGGTGGCGTATGTGGTTCTTTGGTGGGCGGTTATTTGTGGCAAGACAATAATTCTCATTATGTCTTTTGGGCTGCCACGATTGCGACAGCCGTTGCGATTTTGATTATGCTTGTCTTGCGCGGACGAGACTCATCAGCGCCAGCAACGCCACGCTGAGGCCACCAATCCACGGATTCATCATTTCGTGAGCATCACTTAATTGAGCGGTAATATTCCAATTGTACTGTTCGATTAGGGCATCCAAGCTGAGTCCAAGCACAATGCTGATAATCGAAATACTGATCCAATAAGCCCACATGGCACGAATGCCAAGTTCGTTTTTCAAAACGCCCAAAGTTGCAATGTTTGTGGCAGGGCCTGCCAACATAAACACTAAAACCGTACCCGGTGAAAGGCCTGCTAATAATAGGCCCGCGGCAATGGGCGTTGAGGCCGAAGCGCAAATATAAATCGGCAGGCTTAACAGTAAAATCAATACCATCGCACCTAAACCGCTGCCCCATTGTGCTAAAAAGCCCTCGGGCATTAGCGTCATGGCTAGAGCGGTCACGAGAATGCCCGTAATTAACCAAAACTGCATATCGCCCCAAAGCGTTGTGAAACTGTAGTGAAGATTGTCGATGAGTTTAATACTCGCTTTGGGTTTGCTGGCGCAACAACTGGTTTTTTCTGGCTCGGCTTCAGGGGCTTTAGAGCTGCAGCAGCAGGCGCAGGCGCAGGTTGATTGAGTTTGAAAGGGTTCATCTTTGGCGAACAAATGCACGCTGAGTCCCGTCACAATACCGCTGACAATTGCAGAAATAGGGCGTACAACGGCAAAAATAGGGCCAAGCAAAACATAACTCAAACTGATTGAATCCACACCTGTTTCGGGGGTGGAGGTCAAAAATGCGGCAGTAGCGCCTTTTGATGCGCCGCTGCGGCGTAATTGTGTCGCCACTGGAATGACACTGCACGAACATAACGGAGCAGGCGCACCAATAATAGAGGCCTTGAAAATACTCCAAATGCCTTGTTGAGCCAGATGTTTTTCAATCCTTTCATTGGAGATATAGGTACGAATCAGAGCCGCTAGGATAAGGCCTAAAATCAGCCAAGGCGCTGTGATAAATGCAATGTGTTGCAAGTGATTGAGAAATTCCATCATCATCGTTTGAATCCTCCGTTTTGTCACATTCTACCACAGGTGATTAATGCTATAATTTATCGCAATTAAAAATATTCAGAAGAGACAAGACTATGCCTGATTATCGTTCAAAAACTTCCACACATGGCCGTAATATGGCGGGCGCACGTGCCCTTTGGCGCGCAACAGGAATGGGTTCCGAAGATTTCGGAAAGCCGATTATTGCGATTGCTAACTCATTTACTCAGTTCGTACCGGGGCATGTGCATTTGAAAGATATGGGCCAGTTGGTTGCTCGCGAAATTGAAAAAGCCGGCGGTGTGGCGAAAGAATTCAACACCATTGCGGTGGATGACGGTATCGCAATGGGACACGACGGTATGTTGTACTCATTGCCTTCGCGTGATTTGATCGCCGATTCGGTTGAATATATGTGTAATGCGCACTGTGCGGATGCCTTGGTGTGTATTTCAAACTGTGACAAGATCACACCGGGAATGTTGATGGCCTCACTGCGTTTGAACATTCCAGTGATTTTTGTTTCAGGTGGTCCGATGGAATCAGGTAAAACGGTCATTGGTGGTCAATCAATCAAGTTGGATTTGGTAGATGCGATGGTGTCTGCGGCGGATCCAAATGTTTCAGATTCTGACGTGGATGACATTGAGATTTCTGCATGTCC
>JAAZVR010000134.1 GCA_018623305.1 Thiotrichales bacterium
GCAGAAGACCTAGATGAAGAATTAGTTGATACATTTGATAAACTCGGTATTGATATCAGTAACAAGTCTAATGTAGCAGTCGATGCGATTTTTGATTCTGTTTCGGTTTCTACAACGGGTCGTTCTGAACTTGAAAAATTGGGCATTATCTTTTGCTCTTTTTCAGAGGCAATACACAAATACCCAGAGCTGGTTCAAAACTATTTGGGTACGGTTGTTCCTGCAGACGACAACTTTTTCGCCTGCTTGAATTCAGCGGTCGCATCAGACGGTACCTTTGTTTATATTCCGCCAGGCGTTCGTTGTCCTATGGATCTGTCAACTTATTTCCGAATCAATGAAGCCAAAACAGGCCAGTTTGAACGCACTTTGTTGATTGCCGATAAAGACAGCTATGTGTCTTATATTGAAGGCTGTTCTGCTCCGATTCGTGACACCTATCAGTTACATGCAGCGGTTGTTGAAGTGGTTGCACTTGAAGGGGCTGAAGTGAAATATTCAACGGTTCAAAACTGGTATCCAGGTGATGAAAACTGCGAAGGTGGTATTTTAAACTTTGTAACAAAGCGTGGAATTTGTTTGGGTGATAACTCAAAGATTTCATGGACTCAGGCAGAAACGGGTTCAGCGATTACATGGAAATACCCAAGTGTTGTGTTGAAAGGGGATAACTCGATTGGTGAGTTTTATTCCGTTGCATTGACAAACCGCAAGCAGCAAGCCGATACGGGTACGAAAATGATTCATATTGGTAAAAACACGAAATCCACTATTATTTCTAAAGGGATTTCCGCTGGCCACAGTCAGAACTCTTACCGTGGTTTGGTGAAGATTTTACCGGGTGCAGAGAATGCGCGTAATTTCACTCAGTGTGATTCGATGCTGATTGGCGCAAACTGTGGTGCACACACATTCCCATACATCGAATGCCGTAACAGCACGGCGCAATTAGAACACGAAGCTACTACATCAAAAATTGGTGATGATCAATTGTTCTATTGTGCGCAACGCGGCATCAGTGAAGAAGATGCCGTTTCAATGATTGTAAACGGTTTCTGTAAAGAAGTATTCAGTGAGTTGCCGATGGAATTTGCCGTCGAAGCTCAAAAATTATTGGCGATTAGTCTAGAAGGTTCAGTAGGTTAATAATTATGTTAAAAATCAAAAACTTGCATGCAAAAGTTGCAGACACAGATAAACAAATTCTCAAAGGACTGAACCTTGAGATTAACCCGGGTGAAGTTCATGCCATTATGGGTCCGAACGGCGCAGGTAAATCAACGCTCTCGAGTGTTCTAGCCGGTCGTGAAGATTACGAAATCACTGACGGTGAAATCGAATTTGAAGGCAACGATTTAACAGAACTTGAGCCAGACGAACGTGCGGGTGAGGGTATCTTCCTCGCTTTCCAATACCCTGTTGAAATTCCAGGTGTATCGAATAAATTCTTCCTGCAAACGGCTTTGAACTCTGTACGTTCATATCGCGGCCAAGACGAATTGGATATGTTTGATTTCGCTGAACACGTTCAAGACAAAATTGATTTGTTAAAAATGCCACAAGACTTGTTGGATCGTTCTGTGAACGTCGGCTTCTCAGGTGGTGAGAAGAAGCGTAATGACATTTTGCAAATGGCTGTTTTAGAGCCTAAATTAGCCATCTTGGATGAAACAGATTCAGGTTTGGATATCGATGCCCTAAAAACAGTTGCTGAAGGCGTTAATGCTCAACGCGATCCGAATCGTTCATTTATCGTAGTCACGCATTACCAACGTCTATTGGATTACATCAAACCAGATTTCGTTCACGTATTGCATAACGGCCAAATCGTGAAATCAGGCGATCATACATTAGCACTTGAGTTAGAGGAAAAGGGTTATGGCTGGATTACAGACTGATCGTTACCCAACTGCTAAACACGAAGACTGGAAATATACAGCACTAACGCCGTGGTTTGAAGCCAGCAACAAATATGTTGAACCAGCAGATATGGCTATTGAGCCATTTAGTTCGGAAGAGAATGCTATCTACATTGATGTTGTTAATGGCGTTTTAACACTGCCAGATGCACCAAAAGGCGTAACATTCAAGCAAGCAGCCCAAGCGGAAATTGCTGAATTAGCTGACTTTCAAACGGACATCAATGAACGTGTGATGGCACAAGACTGTGTCGATTCAGATGACGCTTGGTTACTGATTGAAGTCGCAGACCGCGCTTTGGTTGAATACCCGATTGTAATTCGTTCAACAAACAGTCTCAACACTCAAGCCTTTACTCGCATGGCAATTCGTTTAGGCGAAGCAGCTCAAGCAACGGTGATCGAAGAAGTATCGTGCGCAGAGCAAGCCACATCGAATCAGTTGGCTGTTGTTTCATTGGCTAAGAATGCTATTTTAAAACACGCTAAGTTTGAACAAATTGCAGACTCAGCTTTCCACTTTGCGCATTATTTTGTGAATCAAGTGGAAACGTCGCATTACAACTCGACAACCTTGTTATTGGGTGGTCGAATTGCACGTCAAGAAACCATTGTGAATTTCAATGGGGCTGATGCGGAATGTGATGTGAATAGCTTGTATTTAGGCAACGATGAGCAAGTGTTAGACACGCGTTCGTTGATTCGTCATAACGCTCCGAATTGTTTCTCACGTCAGCTACACAAAGGCGTTTTAGCTGGCAATGCAGGCGGCGTGTTTAACGGGCGAATTTTTGTTGACCCTGTTGCGTTAAAAACAGACGGCTTGATGGATAACAATGTTCTTTTGCTTTCACCTACAGCGCAAAATAACTCAAAACCTCAGCTTGAAATCTATGCGGATGACGTTAAATGTTCTCATGGATTCACTTGTGGTCAGCTAGATGAACGCCAATTGTTCTATATGCAGGCACGTGGTATTCCTGAAAAACAAGCGAAAGCCTTAATGATTTATGCCTTCGCTGCAGATGTGGTTGAACACATTTCTAGCGCTTCATTGCGCCGTTTGGTGGAGCCAATGATTAAAACTCGATTGGAGAAATGGATTTAAATGTCTTTGGATATCCAAGCCATTCGTCAAGAGTTTCCCATCCTGAATGAACAGGTAAATGGGAAACCTTTAGTTTATTTAGACAGTGCAGCGACTTCGCAAAAACCTCAAGCGGTGATTGATGCGCTGGTGAATTACTACACCACATCCAACTCTAATGTGCATCGAGGCGTTCACACC
>JAAZVR010000135.1 GCA_018623305.1 Thiotrichales bacterium
AACCCTGATATTCATGCCAGCGAGTATCGTATTGAACAAGCTGAAGCCGCACTGAAAGAAGCGCAAGGCCATCGTATGCCGAAAGTGAATGCGCAATTGAATATGGTGCATACAAATGATCCTTTAAATGTGTTTGGTTTGAAATTGGGGCAAGCATCGGTTACGCAGGCGGATTTCAATCCTGCTTTACTGAACGATCCCGATGCATTCACAAACATCAACCCTCGAATCGAAGTTCAAGTGCCGATTTACAACGGCGGAAAAATCACAGGTTACATCAATCAAGCGAATGAATATGTCGGTGCAGCACAGTTTGCGAAACAAGCGGCTCAGCAGCAGTTAGGTTTTCATGTTGTGCAGGCCTACGAAGGTGTAAATACCGCGCAAGCTTATGTGCAAGTGGCTGAACAAGCCCGTCAAGCGGCACAATCGTTTGTTGATGTGACGGAAAACTTGGTGAAACAAGGCCTTGTGGTGAAATCAGAATTATTGAGCGCGCAAGTGCATTTGGCGAATGTTGAAGTGCAAAAAATGCAGGCGCAAAACCAAGTCGATATTGCTTTGGAACAGTTGAGTTTGTTGATGGGGCAGTCTTTGGACTCGCAGGTTGCTTTAGCAGGTTCAGCCAGCATTGAAGCGCCACAAGGCGATTTGAAGGCTTTGCAACAAAAAGCCGTGGATAACAATCCACAGTTGAACGCTTTGCGTAAGCAAATCGCATCAACGCAAGGCGCGGTTGAAGTGGCGCGTTCGAGTCAGAAGCCGAGCTTTAATGCCATGGCACGTTATGATTGGAATTACTCGGATGATTTGAATCAGAGCAATGGCGCCTATACCGTCGGTGCGATGATGAATTACAACCTATTTGATTTCGGTACCGCTCAAGGCTCAGTTGATCGTGCACAAGCGAAAAAAGTGGAATTGCAATCGACGCTAAAACAAGCCGAAAATGGCATCCGTTTTAAAGTGAGTGAAGCGTGGAAGCGCGCGAATGAAGCGAAAAACCGTGTTCGAGTGCATGAATTGGGTGTGGAGCGTGCGCAAGAAGCGACGCGTTTGATTACTCAGCGTTACGAAAATGGTATTGCGACTTTAACGGAAGTCTTGGCAAGCCAAGCGCGTCTTGACCAAGCGAATGCGGAATTGGTTGGCGCGAAATACGAATTAAAAGTTCAAAACGCGGCGCTGTGGTTAACAGTAGGCGAATTGAACCCTAAAAACTTTGCACAGGAGCAATCGAAATGATGAAAAAAATGACCCCTGTTATGTTGGCCTGCATGATGGTTTTGGCAGGTTGCCAGTCTGAATCAGAGACTCAAACAGATACCCAAGCTCGTATTACGCATTCTGTTGCGGTTGAAACCATTCAGCCTCAGGCAATTGAGTCGTTTGCTGTCGTACCCGGCTCTGTAATTTCGGATCAGCAGGCGAAAATGGCGTCTCGTTTGATGGGTTATATCCGTGATTTGGATGTGCATGTAGGTGATTATGTGAAACAAGGTGATGTGTTGTTTAGCATTGACCCTGTTGATATTTCATCAGCGGCGACTCAAGCTCAAGCTGCAGTTGCGCAAGCGGAAGCGGCTTTGGCCGATGCGAAGTTGGATTACGAGCGTTTTGAGCGTTTGTATAAAGAAGGGTCTGTGCCTAAGCAGCAATTGGACAAAATGAAGTTGCAATACCGTGTTGCAGAGGAAAATGTGACGAAAGCCAAAGCAGCGTTGATGCAGGCGGAAGGCCAAATGCGTTATGCGGATGTGCGTGCACCATTTGATGGCACGGTCGTTAATAAAATGGCCGTTGCAGGTGACTTGGCAGCGCCAGGGCATCCTGTTGTCGTTTTAGAAAATCAAAACAAGATGTTGGTTCAAGTTGATGTGAGCCAGGATGTATATAACAACCTGAAATTGGGCGATAAAGTCGATGTTGAAATCGATGGGGTTGCTAAACGAATCTCAGGTGAGGTTGTTCGTATTGTTTCGGCTGCAAATCCTATGACTCGTAGTCATATCGTAAAAGTCAAAGTGAACTCTGAAGGATTGAATTCAGGTACGTTTGCGCGTGTGTTTTTCCCAACAGGTGAGCGTCAAACCATTCTTGTGCCTGATTCTGCTCTGATTCATCGTGCAGGTGTACTGGGTGTTATGGTGGTTGATGCTAAAAACGTGGCTCATTTCCGTTTAGTGCGTGTCGGTGAAAGCGATAAAGGCCAAACAGAAGTGTTGGCGGGTTTGCTTGAAGGCGAGCGTTATGTGCCAGCAGGACAGGACACGATTTTAACGGGCGACTTAATTAAATAAGGTGATTTATGTCTGAACAAAATAAGATGAATATCGCCGGTCGCATTGCACAAACGTTCGTGCATTCCAAAATCACAGCGATGGCGATTTTGGCGATTACTCTGGCGGGTTTGCTTTCATTGGTGATTACACCGCGTGAATACAATCCGCAAATTGTGGTACCAGCGGCCAATATTATTGTGGCGAAACCGGGTGCTCAACCTGAAGAAATCTCCAATATGGTTGTAAAACCATTGGAGGCGATTATGAACTCTCAGTCAGGCGTGAAGCATACCTTTGGCTATGCGACGAATGACTTTGGTGTGGTGACGGTTCAGTTCGAGGTGGGTGAAGATCAAGAGCGTTCTCTGGTGAAAATGTACAACCAGTTAATGCAAAACTACGATCGTTTGCCGCCGGGTACGATGGATCCTGTAATGCGTCCGATTAATGTTGATGATGTGCCGATTATGACGTTGACGCTGACTTCAGACCGTTTAAGCGATTTTGAATTGCGTGATACAGCTTTGAAGTTGTTGGAGCATATTCGAAACATTGATGGTGTGTCTTTCTCAGAGGTCGTTGGTGGTAAACAGCGCGCAGTAAATGTGTGGTTGGACGCCGATAAGATGACGTCGATGGGCATTTCTTTGACCAATGTCAGCCAAATGTTGCAAGGCGGTAATGCGTCTGTTCCTGTGGGCACTTTGGTCAATAACAACCAAGCTTTGCCATTGCGTGTGAGTGGTTATTTGGGCAATGCTCAAGAAATCGGTGACATTATTATTGGAATGAATAATGGTCAGGCGATTTATCTAAAAGATGTGGCTGTGATTGAAGACGGTGCGGTTGAAACCGATGAGTTTTCGCGTATTGGTTATGGTCCTGCGGATACGGCTCATACATC
>JAAZVR010000136.1 GCA_018623305.1 Thiotrichales bacterium
CCGACATAACCTAAACCAATAATCGCTATTTTTTTCAAATCAAAATTCTTTTTTATGGCGTCCGAAAAACATCACCGACATACCCATAACACCCCAATGTCATCTGGTTTAACGCATTGAATTTGATGGCTCATTATAACTGGAAGTTCCTTTTCTCAAATTCATGATTTGAGGCTGCCACAAACCCATCCACCGATCCACAATCAAACCGGCGACCGTTCAGACGCACAGTTTCGACAGAGCCCTGCTGTGCGTGGATGTTGATCGCATCTGCCAGTTGGATTTCTCCCCCTGACCCCGCGCTGAGGCCCCGCAAGGTGTCAAAGATATCGGGGGTCAGGACATACCGCCCAATAGAGGCGAGGTTTGACGGTGCTTCATTCGCATCAGGTTTTTCAACCAAACCCGCAATACCCACACCTGCCCCATTTGGCACAACAACGCCGTATTTTGAGATATCAGGCCCATCAACCTCCATCACCGAAAGTTGCGATTTACCGCTAATTGCAAACGCTTGTGCTAGATCTGCTGTCACACCGGGTGTGTAATCCGTTAGAAAATCATCCGCCAACAACACGGCGAATGGATCCCCACCAAGGGCACGCTCCGCACACAAAACTGCATGGCCCAAACCTAGTTGCTCGGCCTGACGCACAAATATACACTCAATACCGGTAGGAAGGATATTACGAACCATGTCGGCCTGCGCATCTTTACCTTTGGCACGGAGCATCGTTTCCAATTCGTTATTTGCATCAAAGTGATCTTCAATTGCACGCTTGTTCCGGCCAGTGACAAAAATCAACGTATCAATACCTGCGGCAATCGCCTCCTCCGCAGCGTATTGAATCAAAGGTTTATCAACGATCGGTAACAACTCTTTTGGCATCGCTTTCGTCGCAGGCAAAAAGCGGGTACCAAAACCAGCAACAGGAAATACGGCTTTTTTAATTTTTGTCATTTTAGAATTTTTGGCTTCAAACATTGTAATATTCTCTATACCAAGTTACAAAATTTTTGACACCAGAAGACAAATCCGTGTTCGGATGATAATTAGTCAAATTCTCTAAAAGCGAAGTATCCGCCCAAGTTGCCGGCACGTCACCCGCCTGCATTGGCATGAAATTTTTCAACGCTTCAATACCAATAGATTTCTCGATAGCGACTATAAAATCTAACAATTGAGAAGGCTTAGAATTTCCAATATTTACTACTCTAAACGGCGCAACTTTAGATTTACTATCCCCTGCATATTCGTTTGCATCCGGTCTATCTTCAACACTTGGGATTGCATCAACTAGCAAGCGCATACCGTTCACTAAGTCATCGATATATGTAAAATCGCGGCTCATATTCCCGTGGTTATAAACATCTATCGGATCACCGTTTAAAATGGCTTTCGTAAATTTAAACAAAGCCATATCTGGCCGTCCCCAGGGACCATATACGGTGAAAAAGCGGAATATGGTAATTGGCAGGTTAAACAAGTGCGCGTAGCTATGCGCCATATTTTCTGTGGACTTCTTGGTTGCAGCGTAAAACGACATTTGGTGATCCGCCTTAACCGTCTCTCGATAAGGCATGTCATCATTTGCCCCATAAGCTGAAGACGTAGAAGCGAGTAGCATATGTTCAGGCGGAAACGCACGCGCCGCCTCTAATAACTCAAAAGTTCCGTTAATATTGCTCTCCAGATATGCGCGCGGATTTTCAATCGAATACCTAACGCCCGCTTGGGCTGCCAAATGAATTACAACATTTGGTCTTTCTTCATCAAACAAATCCATAAGAACATTCGGCGTCTCAACTTTCTCATGTACCGATCTGTATGATGCATTTTGCAAGAGCATACCCTCGCGCCGCTCTTTCAAAGACACATCATAATAATCAGACATGCAGTCGAGACCTACAATCCTCCAGCCCTCAGACAGGAGTCTCTTTGAGATGTGGTATCCGATAAACCCAGCTGCTCCGGTCACGAGAGCAGTTTTTTGTTTGTCCATACTCAAACTTAGTCAGCCCCAAATAAATCGCGCGTAAATACTATGTCTGCCACATCGTCCAGCTCAGACACCATCCGGTTAGCCAAAATAATATCCGCGGTTTTCTTGAAAACACTTAAATCATGTTCAACACGTGAATTAAAAAACTCCACTTCAGTCAGCTCAGGTTCATAGACTACGACTTCAATTCCTTTGGCCTTAATTCTTTTCATAATTCCCTGAATAGAACTTTGTCGAAAATTATCACTACCTACTTTCATGACAAGACGATAGACGCCAACAATTTTTGGTTGTTGTTTGATAATTGCATCCGCCAAAAAATCCTTGCGCGTTGAATTGGCGTCGACGATTGCGCGTATCATATTCTGGGGCACTACCTCGTAATTCGCGAGCAGTTGCTTCGTGTCTTTCGGCAGGCAATATCCACCATACCCAAATGATGGATTGTTGTAGTGATTGCCTATGCGCGGATCAAGCGACACACCCTCAATGATCTCACGGCTATCCATATCACCAGCAAGTGCGTAGCTGTCTAACTCATTGAAGAATGCAACCCGCATTGCGAGGTAAGTATTCGAAAAAAGCTTAATCGCCTCAGCTTCACGCGCGCCGGTAAACAAAAGTTCGACGTCAGATTTTAGTGCACCCTCAGCGAGCAAATTCGCAAATGTCTCTGCACGCTCTGACTTTTCACCCACAATAATACGACTTGGGTATAAGTTATCATAGAGCGCCTTACCCTCTCGCAAAAACTCCGGCGAAAATATCACCGCATCAGTCTTTAAACGCTGCCTCACATCATCCATGAAACCAACCGGAATTGTTGATTTCACGACGATGCAGGCAGTAGGTTCACTCTCGATGACTTGTGCTATCACAGCCTCCACCGAGGATGTGTCGAAGAAGTTTGTCTTTTCGTCGTAATTCGTGGACGTCGACACAATCACGTAGTCCGCACCAGTGAGCGAGGCTTTCAAATCAGTACTCGCGGACAAGTTCAAATCTTTCCCAGTTAAATATTCAGAAAGCTCAGCATCATTAATCGCTGGCTTCCTTGCATTGAGCGCATCCACACGATCTTGAGAAATATCAACGCCAATGACTTCATTATGCTGTGCCAACAAAACTGCATTCGACAGCCCAACATAACCCAACCCC
>JAAZVR010000137.1 GCA_018623305.1 Thiotrichales bacterium
AAACTGCAATCAAAGATGATTTTTTGAATGATGCTGTCATGTTTTTAACCTCAGGCTACAAAGGACCTGCCTTACGACGAATGCTTCACAACCATATGTCATCAAGGTATGAACGAGAGATGGTTGTTTCTAACATTCTTCAGACCATGGCAAATTTCGCACCGGGTTTCGGCATGATCGGCACACTTGTAGGTCTTATTATCATGCTCGACAACCTCAATGGAGACACCACTCTTCTGGGCATCGGACTCGCCGTCGCTCTAATAACAACACTTTACGGCGTACTTTTTGCCAATCTACTTCTAAAGCCGGCCTCTCTTAAAGTAAAGCACCAACAAGAGATACTGTTGCATAGACGTAAAATCCTCACAGAGGGATTTGTTTACCTTGCCGAAGGTGAAAATGCGCTGGCAATTCAGGACATGATTAACTCATACCTAGACCCAAGCGCTCGATTCCACAAAGAGGACCAATAATGTCCGGTGAGTTTGATTACGATCTACCTGCTTTACGCAACCAATCTTGCCAAGAGCCAGAAGAGGACAATCAATGGCTCGTCACATATGCAGATGCCATTACCCTGTTAATGGCCTTTTTCATTCTCTTGATTGGTGCTTCAACAATCGATCAACAGAAATTTGAAAAACTCAATGAATCCATTAGCCAAGAAGTTCTAAAACAAAAACCGACCGAGAACACATTTCAAAAGCTAACTCAGGCTCTAACCGACCTACACAATTCTCATGCAGAAGCACCTCAAATCGATATTCAAAACACACCTATCGGCATCAAAATAGAAATTCCAAATGCATTTCTTTACCATACAGGGTCTGCAAAAATTCGTTCAAATTATGATGAGTTTTGGTCTGATTTCACCTCCCAGCTATTGGCCTTTAACAAATTAAACTATCGCATATCAGTTGAGGGCCACACGGATGATGTTCCTATTCGTAATAACAAGTATGAATCCAATTGGGAGCTTTCCGCTCATCGAGCGACTTCTTTGACACGACTGCTCATCTTAAAAGGAATTCGCCCAGAGATCGTGCAAGCGAATGCGTATGCTGATACTCGTCCAAAACATGACATCAAAGGTGTCGACTCGCAAACACGCAAAAAGTTCCGTGCAGAAAATCGTCGTACTGTACTGTTTATTCACCGCCCTCTGGTTGACTCCAAAATTGCTCAAGATTACAACCTAAGCCAAAAATAATGCCTGAATTACCTGAAGTTGAAACGACCGCTCGTGGCATTCGCTCTCACATCGAAAGCCGAAAAATCCTAGATGTAAAAATTCGCAATAACCGACTGCGTTGGCCTGTTGACAACAATCTCAGCAAGATCCTTGCATCTCAAACATTGAAGTCTGTCACTCGTCGAGCCAAATATCTCCTACTCAACTTTGAAACAGGCACTTTAATTATTCACCTCGGCATGTCGGGTTCTCTTCGCGTCATAACCGAACCGACTGAGTTAAAAAAACACGACCACATTAGCCTGTTTTTTGACAATGAAATTGAGTTACGCTACCACGACCCTAGGCGTTTTGGTGCAATGCTTTGGACAGAAGAGCTAATTGAACAACATCCTTTATTCATCAAACTAGGCCCCGAACCCAGTGAAATCCTTGACCCTGACTATTTGTATAAACTCAGTCGAGATAAAAAGGCTGCGATTAAATCGTTCATCATGGACAATCACCATATCGTTGGCGTCGGGAACATCTACGCGAATGAGGCGTTATTTTTAAGTGGCATTCACCCTAAGCGAGCTGCGGGAAAAATCAGCAAAGCTCGATTTAGGGTCTTGCAAACTCATATTCAAGCCGTGCTAAAAAAAGCCATCGAACAGGGCGGAACCACACTGCGTGATTTCGTCAACAGTGATGGACAGCCCGGCTACTTTGCTCAACAACTGAACGTTTATGGCAAAGCGGGAGAATCTTGCCCTGTTTGCGAAACCACAATCAAAAGCCTTACAATTGCGCAACGAAACACTTTTTACTGCCCTAACTGCCAAAGGTAAGCCATGAAATTAACTCGCCCCGTTCAATACGTCATCGCAAGTATTGTATTTATCAACATTTTTGTATTAGCTTATTTATGGACTTTACCGAGCGAGTTGCCTGCAAATAAGGCAAAACCAGTTCAATGTGACTTTAGCCAGGGTGCTTGTATTAACGCATTTAACCTTGACGGACAACCCGTTCAAGTCACACTTAACCTCACACCTGGACAGCTGCCTATCGCTAAGCCACTTGAAGCTGAAGTCAACGTGAATGGATATCCGTTCAGCACAGGCGAAATTGACATCAGCGGTATCAATATGTACATGGGATTCAATCGCCAACCGTTAGAAAAAATCTCTGCTGGCACGCTCAAAGGCGAAACGATGTTGGCTTTCTGCACTGAAAACAAAATGACTTGGAAAGCGACCGTGATTCTTAAACAAGATAAAGAATCACTGGAAGTACCATTTGAATTTGAAACGATTCGAAATTAAATCTGGTTTGTCAGCACTAAGTGCTCAAATTTAGCCATGAGCTCATCCTGAGTTTCAGGATGCTCAGGGTCATCAATAATGCAACGTGTTATCGGGCAAACCTTCTGACATTGCGGCTCATCATAATAGCCAACACACTCTGTGCATTTATCCGCTGCAATTTCATAAATCCGCTCACCCATATAGATCGCATCATTCGGGCAATCAGGTTCGCACATATCGCAATTGGTACAGCTGGCAGTAATTTTAAGCGCCATTAAGTTCTCCAAAACGGTTAACAAGGGCCTCTAATACTTCAGGCGCAACAAACGAAGACACATCACCTTGCAATCGAGCAACCTCTCTCACCATTGAAGAGGATAAAAAAGTATTCTGCTCAGAAGGCGTCAGAAAGACGGTTTCAATCGAATCATCCAAATTTCGATTCATCGATGCCATTTGAAACTCATATTCGAAATCAGATACCGCTCGAAGGCCTCGAATTACAACCTGTGCATTTTGTTGTTCCACATAGCGAATCAACAATCCATCAAATGATTGCACCGAAACATTGTCCATTGATTCAGTCACTGACTGAATCATTTCAACCCGTTCCGGCACACTAAATAATGGGTTTTTAGCTGGATGTGTCGACACTGCAATCACAACT
>JAAZVR010000138.1 GCA_018623305.1 Thiotrichales bacterium
GCAACAATTTAATCCGCTCGACAGGCTTCATGACTTTGTAATCCTTACCTTTCTCAGCGACTTGTTTTGTCTTGCCTTTTTTAGCTTCAACCGCATCGCGCGCGCCTTGCATTTCGTCTTTGATCGTTCGCTTCACGCCTTTTGGAATAATGCCGTGCTTCTCATTATGCGCTATTTGTTTTTCACGGCGTCGCTCGGTTTCTTCCATCGCTCGTTGCATTGAACCTGTGATTTTCTCGGCGTACAAAATCGCACGACCATTGATATTGCGCGCCGCACGCCCAATCGTCTGAATCAAGGAACGATCCGAGCGTAAGAAACCTTCTTTATCTGCATCCAAAATGGCCACGAGAGAGACCTCCGGCATATCAAGGCCCTCACGCAGCAAGTTAATGCCGACCAACACATCAAATTCACCCAAACGCAAATCACGAATAATCTCGACCCGCTCAACGGTATCAATATCCGAATGCAAATAGCGCACACGCACGCCATGCGAATCCAAATATTCCGTCAAATCCTCAGACATTCGCTTGGTCAATGTGGTGATAATCACACGCTCGTCATTTTTCACGACTTTATGGATTTCACTCAACACATCATCAACCTGAGTCGTCGCAGGACGAACCTCGACAATCGGGTCAATCAATCCCGTCGGACGAACCACCTGCTCGGCGATATTACCCGAGTGTTCTAACTCATATTTACCCGGTGTCGCAGAGACAAAAATAGTTTGCGGAATCAATCGCTCAAACTCATCGAATTTTAGCGGGCGGTTGTCCAAAGCGGATGGCAGGCGGAAGCCATAAGTCACCAAGTTTTCTTTACGCGCTCGGTCGCCTCGATACATCCCGCCCACCTGCGGAATCGCCACGTGGCTCTCATCGACAATCAGCAAGGCCTCATCGGGCAAGTAGTCCATCAATGTCGGCGGCGATTCACCTGGCGCTCGTCCTGATAAATAGCGCGAGTAGTTTTCCACACCTGAGCAATAGCCCATCTCTTGCATCATTTCCATGTCCAAACGCGTGCGTTCTTCCAAACGTTGCGCTTCGACTAATTTGTTCTGATCGCGCAATTCTTTCAGGCGATCTTTCAATTCTGCTCGAATCAATTTAATGGTTTTATGTATGGTATCTTGTGGCGTCACATAGTGCGTTTTCGGGTACACCGTCGCACGCTCAACTTTTTTCAGCAACTCGCCCGTCAACGGATCAAACCACGACAAGTTTTCCAACTCCTCATCGAACAATTCCACGCGCAAAGCATATTGCTCAGATTCAGCAGGATAAATATCAATCACATCGCCACGAACTCGGTAGGTGCCTCGATACAATTCCACCTCATTTCGGGTGTATTGCATATCGGTTAAACGAGTGATAATTTCACGTTGATCCAGCTCATCACCCACCGTTAAATGCAGCATCATACTTAAATACGACTGCGGATCGCCCAAACCGTAAATCGCTGAAACGGTCGCCACAATAATCGCGTCTTTTCGCTCCAATAAGGCCTTGGTCGCAGACAGTCGCATTTGCTCAATATGCTCATTCACTGAGGCATCTTTTTCAATATATGTATCCGACGCAGGCACATAGGCCTCAGGCTGATAGTAATCATAATACGACACGAAATATTCCACCGCATTCGCAGGAAAGAAGTCTTTCATCTCGCCGTATAACTGAGCCGCCAGCGTTTTATTCGGCGCCAACAAAATCGCTGGACGCTCTAACTGAGCAATCACATTGGCAATGGTGAAAGTCTTACCCGACCCCGTTACACCGAGTAAGGTTTGATAGGCTTCGCCGTTCTCAATCCCTTCCACCAAGGATGCAATCGCAGCGGGCTGATCCCCTGCAGGTGTGTAAGCCGTTCTTAATTGATACTTCTTTTTCATATTTTTTTAACATTTGGCTGTAAAGCGCGTGAAACAAGGCCTTTGAGTGTAGTAAAATCGAGCGAAAAATTTAAGTTTTTAAGGCGTTAACATGCAATTATCTCAAAGGGTCCAAAACATCAAACCCTCGCCAACTTTGGCGATCACTGCAAAAGCAGCAGAACTTCGCGCCGCAGGCCGAGATGTCATCGGTCTAGGTGCGGGCGAACCGGATTTTGACACACCTGACCACATCAAACAAGCCGGCATTGATGCGATCAACAACGGTCAAACGCGCTACACGCAAGTCGATGGCACGCCTGAATTGAAAGCGGCCATCGTTGCGAAATTTGAACGAGATAACGGCCTAAGCTACGCCGCTGACCAAATCTTGGTTTCAAGCGGGGGCAAACAGTCTTTTTACAACTTATGCCAAGCGTATTTAAACGATGGCGATGAAGTGATCATTCCTGCGCCTTACTGGGTCTCTTATCCGGATATGGTGATTTTGGCGGGTGCTGTACCCGTGATTGTTGAAGCTGGCATTGAGCAAGGCTTTAAAGTCACACCTGAACAATTGCGTGCATCATTAAATGATAAAACGCGTATGTTCATTTTGAACAGCCCATCGAACCCAACCGGTGCCATTTACACAGCGGATGATTTGAAGGCCTTGGCGGACGTATTAAAAGACTTCCCGAATGTGTTGATTGCCAGCGATGATATGTATGAACACATCCAGCTAGGCGATATTCCGTTCACAAATATTCTGAATGTCGCGCCTGAATTGACCGATCGCACCGTTGTGATGAACGGCGTATCTAAGGCCTACTCAATGACAGGCTGGCGTATTGGTTATGCAGGCGGTCCTATAGAAATCATCAAAGCAATGAAAAAAGTTCAATCGCAAAGCACGTCGAACCCGTGTTCGATTTCTCAAGCCGCTTCTGTGACGGCGTTGAACGGCTCGCAAGAGTTTATGATTGAAATGAATCAAGCTTTTCAAGCGCGCCATCGTTACGTGGTGGATACCTTGAATGCGATGCCAGGCGTTTCAGCCATTGAATCCGAAGGCGCCTTCTATTCATTTGCCAATATCGAACCTGCAATTGAAGCAATGGGCTGTAAAGACGATGTTGAATTCTGCGCACGCATTTTAGAAGAAGCGGAAGTGGCGATTGTTCCAGGCTCTGCATTCGGCTTAAATGGCTATATGCGTTTATCCTTTGCGACCAGCA
>JAAZVR010000139.1 GCA_018623305.1 Thiotrichales bacterium
ATTACTGTGCCTGCTTCTGCAATCTTAGCGGCTTTGCTGTTCTTCACAATCCGAGGCATGATGGTTTAACAGTCATTGCTTCCACAAATAACAAAGGCCGCTCTATTCGAGCGGCCTTTTTAGTTTATCGATGGTTTCAATGCAAACTTACAACAGAAGGTACTGCCCTGACCTAGAGTACTTTCAATTTCCAAATATGAACCATGCTTTTCAAGCACGTGTTTAACTATTGCAAGTCCCAAACCTGTACCGCCCGTCACACGAGAACGGTCTTTATCCACTCGATAAAAACGCTCAGTCAGTCGTGGCAAGTGTTTTGGCGCAATACCTAAACCTTCATCCGATACGCAAAAATAAGCAAACTCATTTTCTTTGTACCATTTCACACAAATCTCACCGCCCTCTGGCGAATAACGAACCGCATTCGACACCAAGTTGGTAAAGACACTTTTTAGCGGTTCAGCAAAGCCTGAAATCGTCAAAGATTCGTCAATTTCAAATTTCAAGGTATGTCTTTCGGTCAGCAATTGCTCCGCCTCCACCATCAGTGGATTCAGAATACTCGGAACATCGACAGGACCAAACTCCGCATCAATCGAATCCGATTCCATCGCCGACAAGGTCAATAAATCTTCGATAATCGCACTCATGCGAACCGTTTGATTGTTCATATGCTCCAGCGGCATCGACCACTGGTCGTCATGCGGCATATCTTGCATCAGCTCCAAATAACCGTGCAAAACCGTCAATGGCGTGCGTAATTCATGTGATGCGTTGGCTACAAAATCGCGACGAATCGAAGCTATGTTGTACAAATCCGTAATATCGGAGGCGATCAGCAGCTTATGCGTTTCAAAATATGGAATCACTTTGAACTCAAAAACACGGGCGTTGTTAAGGCGAACTGTCAATGGTTTTTGGTAATGATTAGCCTTGTAGTAGCTCAAAAACTCAGGGTTTCTTATGACATATTCAAGACGCAGGCCTTTGTCTTGAGCTCTAAGCCCTAGCATGTCCAGGGCTTGATCATTGAGCCACTCAATTGCATTCTTTTTATCTACAGAGATAACCGCTGCCGGCAAAAGCATTGAAGCCGCCTTAAACTGCTCCGAACGATAAAAATTGAGTTCAGCGTGTTTTTCGAGTGCTCTTTGTTTGCGCGACACCAGGTAACAAAGCTCAGACCACAAACCACTTGAAGGCTCATGAATGTCGATATCTCCTTGCATCCATTTTTCAAACCGATGCATACTCCAAAGATGTCTGACAACATATCCGCACCCAAGCAAAACAAACCAAAATGTCCATGCCTCAGTAATCCAAGAGAGTGCAACCGTCAGCCAAACAATGCCAATCAGCCAGGTCAACTCACGTTTAACACCATTAGAAAGCATAGATTCACTCCTCGATCACTGAGAAGCGATAACCCGCGCCCCTTACTGTTTGCACATAATCTTGAACACCACAATCCTCAAGTTGCTTTCGCAATCGACGAATATGAACATCCACGGTTCGGTCTTCCACAATCACACCCGAATCCCAAACTTGCTCTAACAGTTGAGCACGTGAGAAAACTCGATCGGGGCGTTTCATCATATAAGACAAAATCTGGAACTCTTTCGGACCCAATTTAACTTCTTTATCATCGACTAAGACTCGATGCCCCATAAAATCTATCTTGATTCGACCTTGACATAATTCATCTTCGGTCAGCTCAACAGCCTCAGCATTCGTCGGCTGACGTCGCAAAACGGCATTAATACGTGACACTAAAGCTCTGGGCGAAAAGGGTTTAACAACATAATCGTCCGCACCACTATCTAGACCTCGAACCTGATCCTGCTCGTCACCTTTTGCTGTCAACATAATAATTGGAATGGATTTAGTTACGTTAGATTTACGTAACGCCTCAATCGCCTGAATGCCGGAGATATCGGGCAACATCCAATCCATTAAAATAACATCAGGGCCCATCTGACCGGCTATTTCAACAACCTGACTGGCTTCAGCCAATTCTTCAACATCAAAGCCTGAAGCTTGAAGCGCAAAACGCAGCATATCGCGAATGGCGACTTCATCTTCAACCACAAGAATCTTTTTATTGGGCACCATGCCGTTTCGTCCGCCTTATAAATCTTCTGATTTAGTGTAACGAATGTCTTCGCCTTGAGCCAAATAAACCACATATTGAGCGATATTTTTTGAGTGGTCTGCAATACGCTCAAGTGCTTTTGCGGCCCATGATACATTCATAATTCTGGAGATATGGCGCGGGTCTTCCATCATGTAAGTGATTGTTTGACGCAAAACAGCATCGTATTCGCGGTTGACGGCGCTGTCAGATTTAATGACGGTAATCGCGTCTTCAACACTCATGCGTGCAAATGCATCTAAGGTCGCATTAATCATTGTTTTTACGACTTCAGCCATGTGAATTAAATCGGTATAACACGCTGATGCCGCTGTTGAGTTTTTATGCGATGAGATTACAACTCGCGCCACTTTTTCAGCTTCATCACCAATACGTTCTAAGTCTGTTGAAACTTTCATCGCAGACACCAGCATGCGCAAATCCGTCGCAATCGGTTGCTGAGTTGCCATTACATGAACACACAAGTCTTGAATTTCGATGTCTTTGTCATTAATTTCTTTATCAGACTCCATCACAAGCTGTGCCAATTCAACATCGCAATTGATTAATGCTTTGGTTGCATTGTCGAGTTGCGCTTCGACCAAACCACCCATTTCAAGAACCAGCTTATAAACATCGTTCATTTCTTGGTTAAAGCGCTGAGAAATATGATTCGTTAAATTTGCTTCATTCATTATTGGATTCTCCTATTTCTCGAACAATTAACCGAAACGGCCTGTAATGTAATCTTCTGTTTGTTTTTTAGATGGGTTCGTAAACAACGTATCTGTATCAGTAAATTCGACCAATTCACCCACGTACATGAAAGCAGTGTAATCTGAAACACGCGCCGCTTGTTGCATATTATGCGTAACAATGGCGATGGTGTAGTCTTCACGCAACTCGTGAATCAATTCTTCAATCGCCAATGTAGAA
>JAAZVR010000140.1 GCA_018623305.1 Thiotrichales bacterium
AACAGGGCCAAAGCAATGTTTTGGCCTGCGTGAAGTAGGGTTTCCATTAGATTTTGGGGTAATTCAATCGGCATATGTTTAGTCCTTTTTAGATTCAGGTTATTTTAATAGAGTGATGAACGCCTGGGTGACTTAAATACGCTTAAGTTTGGGTATAATGATAGGCTGTCAAATGGCAACCTAAAGGGAAGACACGTTGAGTCAGACAATTGAAGAAAACAGAGAAAATCGAGTTCGAGAAGATTTTCGAAAATACATGGCTAAACAGCAGAGTGTAATGATGGCCACTCTGAACGAACAAGGTTTTCCCGATGCCAGCTACGCGCCATTCGTCTCAGATGATGACTTCAATGTTTATATTTTTGTCAGTGACATTGTTGAGCGCACTCAAAACCTAAGGGCGAATGGAAAAGTCAGTTTATTGTTTATTGAAGACGAAGCCAATGCAAAAAGCATTTTTGGTCGTCGCCGTTGTACCATGCGTGCCCATGCTGAATTTGTCGATCCCAATACCGCACAAGACCCAGCAATCAAAGCCTTGTTTGCAGAGAAATTTGGCGATTTTGTTAATTTAGATTTGGTGGGTAAATCAGATTTTCATCTAGTGAAAATGGTGCCTTTTGAAGGCGGTATCACCAAAGGCTTTGGCTTGGCTTTCAAATTAAAAGGCGAAGGCTTGCGCCAAGTCGAGCATTTATCCGAAGGCCATCGTTCAAAGAGATAGTTTTAACCTATCATCCTTATAGTCTCAATATGCTTTACATTGCTGGTTCATTCAGCAGAATAAGAACCTCATGCTTTCTTAGCGTTTATTTGATTATTTAGGAGAAACGAATGGATTCTTGTATTGGTCTTCCGCGTCTTAATGAAGCCGCACCTGCATTTGATGCCATCACAACGCAGGGTCGTAAGACTTTGTCGGATTACAAAGGTAAATGGTTGATTTTGTTCTCACACCCTGCAGATTTTACGCCAGTGTGTACAACTGAGTTTATTGGCTTCCAAAACCGTAAAGCGGATTTCGATGCAATGAACTGTGAGCTTTTGGGGCTTTCAATCGACTCTGTTCACTCTCACAATGCGTGGACGTTGAACATCAAAGAAAAATTTGGTGTGGATATTGAATTCCCAATCATTGCGGATTTGGATATGAAAGTGGCGAAAGCGTACGGCATGATTCACGAAGCGGCAGCGGATACTTCAGCGGTTCGAGCAACATTCTTTATCGATCCTGAAGGTACTTTGCGTGCGATGGTGTACTACCCGATGTCAAACGGTCGTCAGATTGATGAGTTTGTTCGTTTGTTGAAAGGCATGCAAACATCAGATGCGAATGCGTGTGCAACGCCTGAAAACTGGCGCGAAGGTGAAAAAGTGATCGTACCACCGCCGGCAACTATTGATGAAGCGAAAGCGCGATTGGAGTCGAACGAATACGAATGCACAGATTTCTACTTCTGTAAGAAATCGTTGTAATTTGCGACTCAACTTCTCCCCTCTAAAATGCCTCGATTTTCGGGGCATTTTTGTTATGCTTTACGCATGAAACTGACTCCAAAAGAACAATGGCAAAAAGAGCGTGATAAAGCGCCCAGTCGTAACCTCTGTACTTGCTACGATGTCCCAAAAGAAACCATGATGGATGCAATTGAAGCCGGTGCAGATACGGTCGAAAAAATTACCGCGAAGACCTATGGCTGCCAAGATGCTCAATGCTGTAAACGCCAAGTTGAGCGGCTAATTGACATCTATCAATCCATCGAAAAGTGCTAATATTGAGCGCGGAAGCAAAGGATGAATAATAAATGAAAAAATTACTACTCAGTGTTCTTGTCGCAACGGCGTTTGGGGCTCAAGCGGGCGAAACCACTGTCGATGCGTTTATGTTCCACGAAGTCATGCCAGAGGGCGATGCAGTCAAGGCTCGATACTACTTCAATGACCGCTATATGCGAGTGGATGAAGGTTCAGATACAGCAGATTTTGCACTGTTTGACCGAGAAGAAGGGGCTTTTTATTCGGTTGTACACAGTTCCAAAAGTGTGACGGTGATTCAACCTAATGATTATGACCTCAAGCCCTACGGACCGCTTGAGTCAGTGATTGCTGAGCGCCCTGAAAAAGACATTCCTCAAGTCGCCGGGCAATCGATGAAAAAGTACCAAACTTTCGTCAACGGAGCTTTGTGTGAGACGGTGTATGCGGCTGAGGCCTTTCCACGCGCGAATGCGGTGTTTAAAGACTACAAATCGTTGATGGCGCAACATCAGAAAACCGTTTACGAAGGCACGCCTCCTGAGTTTCAAAACGACTGTATGAGTTCGGCATTGGTGTTTTATCCGACCTTAGCGCTGAGCAAAGGGTTTCCGGTGTTTTATGAACGAAGCCAAGGCGAAAAGCGTCAATTGATGGATTACAAATTAAATTTGAGCGTCGATGACAGCGTATTTCAATTACCCGAGGGCTACCGAGTCTTCAATCTGGAAGAGATTCCTGATTTCTAAAGCTTCGTAACTTCAAAATGCGTGGTGTGCGGTTCTTTTTGGCAAATTGAATCTGAACCGCTAATGCACTGCTATTTGGGTTGATGACCACTTTATAAGTCATCTCTGGGTGCACCCAGTGCGCTTCAATTAAACCATTGCGTAATGGTTTTGTCTGAAACCGAAGTGTGTCCACATGGCCTTTACGTTCAAGCACATATTCTTTCTTCAACCCAGTTAATCGTTGCCAGTCAAAGCCCAAGGCATAGGGCAAATTGAGCATGTCATATCGGTTGCTCGACCCGTTAAAGCTCAATACATATTCTTTGGTTTTTTTGCCTGTTTCTTCATACCGATAGGTTTGGCTTTGCAGACCATCGTTTAGGGTGAATTCACTGGTTTCGTAGGTGTGGGTGTTGTAGAGCACAGCCGCTATTCCAGTCGTTTTAGAGGATCGGGTAAGCTGATAACCATCATCTTTTCTCTGCAGACTGACTTCACTTTGGCCGACAAATAGACTGCCATAATAGACATCATATTGAGCGG
>JAAZVR010000141.1 GCA_018623305.1 Thiotrichales bacterium
AACAAATTCATCAAATAATGGTGCCACATCGTGTGGACCTGGGCTCGCTTCTGGGTGACCTTGGAAGCTGAATGCCGCACGGTCTTTTAGGCGAATCCCTTGGTTAGTCCCGTCGAACAATGAGCGATGCGTCACTTCAATATTCTCTGGCAGGCTTGATTCATCAATCGCAAAACCGTGGTTCTGGCTGGTAATCATCACCTTCTCAGAGCGAATATCCTGCACCGGGTGGTTACCCCCGTGGTGGCCAAATTTCATCTTCATTGTTTGTGCACCGGCAGCCAACCCAAGAAGCTGATGACCCAAACAAATTCCGAATACTGGAATGTCTGTGTCTTTCAAAATAGTTTGAATAGCAGAAATCGCATAATCACACGGCTCTGGATCGCCAGGGCCATTTGATAAGAAGATACCGTCTGGATCCATTGCCAAAACGTCTTCGACTGGCGTTTTCGCAGGCACAACCGTTAATTCACAACCACGCTCAACCAACATATTCAAAATGTTGCGTTTCACACCATAGTCAAAAGCGACCACTTTGTGTTTCGTTTCAGATTGTTCAATGTGGCCTTCGCCTAATTTCCACTCGCCTTGCGTCCAAGTGTATTGCTCGTCAGTTGTCACTTCCTTGGCTAAATCCATCCCTTTCAAACCAGGGAAGGCCTTCGCTTTATTGACCGCCAATTCAGCGTCAATGTCATCGCCTGCCATGATGCAACCGGCTTGTGCACCTTTTTCTCGTAACAAACGTGTCAAACGACGCGTATCGATATCGGCAATGGCAACCACTTCATTCTCTTTTAAATAATCTTCGAGCGACTTTTTAGCACGGAAGTTAGAGTGTAATGTTGGCAAGTCTTTCACAACCAAACCGGCTGACATCACCTTCGGTGATTCTTCATCTTCTGAGTTCACACCGACATTACCAATATGTGGATAAGTTAATGTAACGATTTGTTGAGAGTAAGATGGGTCAGTAATGATTTCCTGATAACCTGTCATCGAAGTATTAAATACGACTTCGCCAATGGTGCTGCCATCATGTCCGATAGACTCGCCCCAAAAAAGACTGCCATCTTCAAGTGCTAAAAGTGCCGGTTTGCGCAAGGGAATGCCTCCAATTTTTTGCTAAAAAAAAGGGTGACCCCTAGGAGGGTCACCCTATTTTTTATCGTGTTCTTTCTGTTCTGCTGAGCGCTGTATTCATAGTCGCGAATTATATACTTGACGCACCGTTTTCGTCCACGAATATTTAGGCTATTTTTCATCAATCTGAAACACTTGAAATATACCTGAGTGTTCTTATATGGTTTAATGTACAAAAGAGTTAAACAAATACTTAGACAAAGGCTAGACAAATGGATTTATTGAAGTTTTATTTGAAAACCTGGATGGCCGTTGCTTTAGCGGTAACAACAGTGCTTTTGGCTGAACGAAGCTTTGCTTATTCCACACCGTCTCATACTTTTAAGAGCGGGTCGAATGAACTGTCGGTTCATACACTAGTTCGTTATCAATCATCTGAACCTGTTGTTTTAATTGGCGGAGGACCGGGTTTTACCGCTTGGAATCTTGAGCCAATCCAGTTCTCTCTTTTCACCAAAGGCTACACTTCATCTTTGATGGATATAGCAGGCATGGGTGAAAACCGTTCGATTCAACACACTCACTGGATGCAAGGCTGGACAGAGGATTTTTTATCCCTCATTCGTTCACAATCCAAGCCCGTCACTTTGATTGGGCATTCTTGGGGTTCTTTGATGGCTTTGCATTTGACGCGCACAGCGCCTGAACTCATTAAAAAAGTCATCCTAATCAACCCTGTAGACCCCGAGCTTAATTCTTTGAACGGTATATTTGATGTTATCGACGCTCGCTGGCAGGCACATTCAGAAGAAAAAGATGTGTGGGATAATGCTCAGCTCGAACCTGCATCAGACGATGAAGCGAAACTCAATATCATTCGTCGCACTGTCCCCGCTTATTTCCACGACTTTAAACGTGGCCAGCGATACGCCAAGATGTTTAAAGCCAAAGACATTGACCCCGCTATCAATTCACAAGCATGGGATGAATACCGAGATAACCCTATCCAGAAAAACGATTTAGCTAATTTCACAGGCAGTTTGCATATGATTGCCTGTCAGCAAGACCCGTTGATGCCTGCGAGTGCGCGAGGCCTCAACGAATATTTTCCTAACATTCAATCCACGCTTTTGGACTCATGCGGGCATTTTCCATGGGTAGAAAACCCAAAAGCCTTTGAACAATCATTGTTGCTTCACTTGAAGCACTGAGGAGTTGATGATGAACTTAAAATCTCTATTAACAATACTGTCTTTAGGCCTTATTTCGCCTGCGATGGCCGCACCCAATATTGGCGAAACGGCACCTGAATTTACTCTGGTTGACCAACACAATCAGTCTATTTCACTTTCGGACTACAAAGATAAATGGGTGGTGCTGTATTTCTACCCTAAAGACGACACACCAGGCTGCACAACCGAAGCCTGCAGCTTTCGAGATAACATCAATAAGCTAATCGAGAAGCAGGCTGTGATTTTAGGAGTCAGTGTAGACAGCGTAGATTCACATGAAGAATTTGCTAAAAAATACAAACTGCCTTTTAGTTTATTGGCCGACACTCAAGGTGAAGTGGCAAAAAAATACGGTGCATTGCTGGATATGAAATTTTTTAAATGGGCGAGCCGTCATAGTTTTATCATTGACCCCAATGGCAAAATTGCGAAGCGTTACCTCAATGTTGACCCGCAAACGCACGTGAAGGAGATACTCGATGATCTTAAAGCCTTCCAAAGTTAATACTTGGCTCAAAATGGGAATATTAAGCGCACTCACTGCACTAACTTCGGCATGCAGCGCTGGAACTTCAACGGAGAACAAAATGGCTAATTATTCAGGACCCACTCAAAGCATTGTTTTAGGTATGGGGTGTTTTTGGGGCGCAGAAAAACGCATGGGTGAAATCCCTGGTGTTATTGATGTTGAATCAGGCTATGCAGG